>NZ_JBSFET010000059.1:0-38271 GCF_053594575.1 Streptomyces sp. NPDC001880 | reverse complement strand
GGTCGGACAGGGCGCGGCGTCCGGTGCGGTGCATCGCAAGGCGCCGGAGCGTCTTGATAGCGGAGCTGTTCGGACGTTTCGGCAACGCCGCGAGGCGCCGTGCCAGACGCCGCCACCCCGGCCATGATCCGCCGGACACGCCCTGAGGGGCCGCCCGCACCACGGATGGCGGACGGCCCCTCAGGGCGTTGTGCGTGCAACCGCGCGGGCGAGTGGGCCCGCGGTCGGACTAGGAGGCCTTGGCCTTCTCGCCCTCGGTCTTGGCGGCGGCCGGTGCCGGGGCCGGCTTGGCGGCCTCGTAGAACTCCTCGCGCGGCGTCTCCATGGCGCCGAGCGAGACGACCTCGCGCTTGAGGAACATCGCAAGGGTCCAGTCGGCGAAGATCCGGATCTTACGGTTCCAGGTCGGCATCGCCATGCCGTGGTAGCCACGGTGCATGTACCAGGCGAGGCGTCCCTTGAGCTTGATCTTCATCTTACCCATGACGATCATCGCGACGCCCTTGTGCAGCCCCAGACCGGCGACGGCACCCTTGTTGGCGTGGCTGTACTCCTTCTGCGGGAAGCCCCGCATACCGGAGATGACGTTGTCGCCGAGGACCTTGGCCTGCCGCAGCGCGTGCTGGGCGTTGGGCGGGCACCAGGCGTTCGGGTTGCCGGCCCTGCGGCCGATCATGTCCGGAACCTGGGCGTTGTCGCCCGCGGCCCAGATGTAGTCGGTGCCCTGCACCTGGAGCTTCTCGGAGGTGTCCACGTGACCGCGCGGACCGAGCGGCAGGCCGAAGCGGGCCAGCGCCGGGTTCGGCTTCACGCCGGCCGTCCACACGATGGTGTTGGAGTCGACCTCAAGGCCGTTCTTCAGAACGACGTGACCGTCGACGCAGGAGTCCATGGAGGTCGAGAGGAAGACCTCCACACCACGGGACTCCAGGTGCTCCCGGCCCCAGGTGCCCAGCTTCGGGCCGACCTCGGGAAGGATCTTGTCGGCGGCGTCGACGAGGATGAAGCGCATGTCCTCGCGCTTCACGTTCGTGTAGTACTTCGCCGCGTCGCGGGCCATGTCCTCGACCTCGCCGATGGTCTCCGCGCCGGCGAAGCCGCCGCCCACGAAGACGAACGTCAGCGCCCTGCGGCGGATGTCCTCGTCGGTCGTCGAGTCGGCCTTGTCCAGCTGCTCGAGAACGTGGTTGCGCAGGCCGATGGCCTCCTCGATCCCCTTCATGCCGATGCCCTGCTCGGCGAGGCCGGGAATCGGGAAGGTGCGGGAGACCGCGCCCATCGCGATGACCAGGTAGTCGAAGGGCAGCTCGTAGGCCTCGCCGACCAGCGGCGCGACCGTGGCGACCTTGCGGTCCTGATCGATAGTCGTGACACGGCCGGTGAGCACCTCGGCCTTCGGCAGTACGCGTCGCAGCGGGACGACGACATGCCGAGGCGAGATGCTGCCGGCAGCAGCTTCGGGGAGGAAGGGCTGGTACGTCATGTACGAGCGCGGGTCGACGACCGTGACAGTCGCCTCGCCGTAGCGCATCTTCTTGAGAATGCGTCGAGCTGCGTACAGGCCTACGTACCCACCGCCTACTACGAGGATCCTGGGACGCTCCGTGGTGCTCATGCCATCGAGTATCCACCCCGCTCGGAGGGCATGCTCGTGAGCCCCTTCACAAGGTTCGGGCAACCTTCTGCTACACTTCGCCGCCCGCGTGACCGAGGTCATGGCCCCGCGAGGGAACCGCGGCGTGGCGACGAACGTTGCTCACCGCTTGTGAGCTGGCCTTGGACCCTCCGGACCGGGTGGACCAGCGCTCCGATTCACCCACCGGCAACACGCCCGGAACACTCCCGCGCCGACGCACGGCGGCCCCGCGAGCGGCTCCGGACACCCATACGGACCAGAACTGCCCTCCGCGGGACCGAATTCCTTGTGAAGAAGTTCACGAACTTCGTCGCGCCATGTCTCGCGAACCACCGCGCGGGCGGCCCACGAAGGCTCAAAGGTGCAGGCCAAAGCACGCATGTGCTGCAGCGGCCTCAGGCGATGGACCAGCCGATTCCGTCGAGGATGTCGTGCTCGCTGACCACGACTTCCCGGGCCCCGGTCCGCTCCATCAGGGCGAGCAGGATCAGCGCCCCGGACGTGATCACATCGACCCGTCCCGGGTGCATCGCACCGATGGCGGCCCGCTCGGCGTGGGTGGAGCCGACGAGCCGCTCGGTGATCTCCCGCACCTGCTCGAAGGAGATCCGGGAGTGGTGGATCGCCTCGGAGTCGTACGCGTCGAGCCCCAGGGCGATCGCGGCGACCGTGGTGACCGTCCCGGCGAGGCCGACGAGGGTGGCGGCCCCGGCGAGCGGGACGGTCTCCTCCGCGAGGTCCAGGGCGGCGTCGATGTCGGCGCGCATCGCGGCGATCAGGGAGGGCGTCGGCGGGTCGGTCACGACGCCGTCGTGCACCAGGTGCCGCTCGGTCATCCGTACGCAGCCGATGTCCACGGAGCGCGCGGCCCGCACATGGTCGTCGCCGACGACGAACTCGGTGGAGCCGCCGCCGATGTCCACGACGAGGTACGGCTTGGCGAGGTGGTCGCGGCCCGCGAGCTCCTTGGTGGCTCCGGTGAAGGAGAACTCCGCCTCCTGGTCACCGCTGATCACCTCGGGCTCGACGCCCAGGATCTCCAGCACCCCGCGGACGAACTCGTCCCGGTTCTCCGCGTCGCGGGAGGCGGAGGTGGCGACGAAGCGGATCCGCTGTGCCCCGTGCTCCTTGATCACCGCCGCGTACCGGCGGCAGGCGGCGAAGGTCCGCTCCAGGGCCTCGGGGGCAAGCCGACCGGTCCGGTCGACGCCCTGGCCGAGGCGGACGATCTCCATCCGCCGGTCGAGCTCGACGAGCTCACCGGTGGACGGGTCCGCGTCGGCGACGAGCAGGCGGATGGAGTTGGTACCGCAGTCGATGGCGGCCACGCGGGTCATCAAGTACTCCCAGCTCAAGCCCCTCCGGCGAACGAGGAGCAGTTCAAGCCCCTCCGGCGATCGAGGAGCGGGGTCGGGGGCAGAGCCCCGAAACCCAGCCCCTCCGGCGATCGAGGAGCGGGGCCCCGGGGCGGAGCCCCGGTGAGACGAACGGTCAGCCCTCGTCCGGCGCGCCGCACGGCGAGACGCACGGCCCCTTGCGCCACCACTCCGGCAGCATCGCGATCGCCTCGTCGCCCAGCGGATTCACCCCCGGCCCCGCGGCCAGCGAGTGCCCCACCAGGACGTGCAGGCACTTCACCCGGTCCGGCATGCCACCCGCGCTCGGGAAGCCCTCCAGCACCTCGATGGCGTCGCGCCGTGCGATGTAGTCCTCGTGAGCGGCCCGGTAGGCGGCGGCCAGCTCGGGATCCGTACCGAGGCGCTCGGTCATCTCCTTCATGACCCCGTTCGCCTCCAGCGTGCCGATCGCGGACGCGGCACGCGGGCACGTCAGGTAGTACGTCGTCGGGAACGGCGTACCGTCCTCCAGCCGGGGCTGTGTCTCGACCACGTCCGGGTTGCCGCACGGGCAGCGGTGCGCGATCGCGCGCAGGCCGCGCGGCGGGCGGCCCAGCTGCTGCTGGAACGCGGCGATGTCCGCCTCGGTGGGCGCGGTGGGCTCGGTCTGCGGAGGGGGGGTTTCCATGCCTGCCTAGGTTCTGATCGGGCTGCTCGAACTGCGGTTCTGCAGATGGATGAGGTCAGTCAGTCGCGGTCGGCGCTGTCCACGCCGTCCCAGAGGCTGGAGTGCCACGGCCGGCCGGACTCGTCCGTCCTGCCCTCGCGCTCCTTGACCGCGTCGGGGTCGATCACCGTATAACCGGTCTCCCCGGGAAGAAGGTAGTGCAGGTGCGTACGGGCCAGCTGCCTGATGTACGCATCGTCCTGGAGGCGCGCCTTCTCGTCGCGCAGCTCCTCGGTACGGGCCTTGGCCTCCTGGGCCAGCCGCTCCTGGTCGGCGATCTCGTCCTGCTGCGAGACGTACTGCCGCATCGGGTACGCGAGCGCGACCACCAGGGAGCAGACGACGAGCGCGAGAAAGGCCGCCCGGCCGGTGAGCCGTGAGCGGCGGTCCTGACGGCGGTTCTGGGACCGGTAGACGCGGGCGGCGGTCTGCTCGCCGAGCAGTCGCAGCCGGGTCGCGGTGGAGAACCGGTCCCGGTCCTTCGCGGCCATGTCTCCGCCTCCCCACTACGCACGTCCGTCCCCGCACACGGTACGGGACCGAGTGCGGGGACGGACGGACGCCATGGCCTTCGGCCCCTGACAGGCCGAATGGGATGATCAGCCCTTGCTGCGCCCACCTGTTCGCGGAGCGCTGTGTCTACTGGTTCGGCAGAGCGCTGTGCCTACTGGTCCGCAGGGCGAAACCGCGGGAAGGCCGAGCGGCCCGCGTACACCGCGGCGTCGTCGAGGATCTCCTCGATGCGCAGCAGCTGGTTGTACTTGGCGACGCGGTCCGAGCGGGCCGGGGCGCCGGTCTTGATCTGGCCGCAGTTCACGGCGACCGCGAGGTCGGCGATGGTGACATCCTCGGTCTCGCCGGAGCGGTGGGACATCATGCACTTGAAGCCGTTGCGCTGGGCCAGCTCGACGGCGTCCAGCGTCTCGGTCAGCGAACCGATCTGGTTGACCTTGACGAGCAGGGCGTTGGCGGAGCCCTCCTCGATACCGCGGGCCAGGCGCTCCGGGTTGGTGACGAAGAGGTCGTCGCCGACGATCTGCACCTTGGTGCCGAGCTTGTCGGTGATGACCTTCCAACCGGCCCAGTCGTCCTCGAACAGCGGGTCCTCGATGGAGACCAGCGGGTACGCGGAGACGAGCTCCTCGTAGTACTCGGTCATCTCGGCGGCCGAGCGGGACTTGCCCTCGAACTCGTACTTGCCGTCCTTGTAGAACTCGGACGCGGCGACGTCGAGCGCGAGCGCGATGTCCTTGCCCGGGACGTAACCGGCTTCCTTGATGGCCTCGACGATGAGGTCGAGGGCGGCGCGGTTCGACTCCAGGTTCGGCGCGAAGCCGCCCTCGTCGCCGAGACCGGTCGACAGGCCCTTGGCCTTCAGGACCTTCTTCAGCGTGTGGTAGACCTCGGCACCCCAGCGCAGCGCCTCGGAGAAGGACTCCGCGCCGATCGGCGCGATCATGAACTCCTGGATGTCCACGTTGGAGTCGGCGTGCGAACCGCCGTTGAGGATGTTCATCATCGGAACGGGCAGCAGGTGCGCGTTCGGGCCGCCGAGGTAGCGGAACAGCGGCAGGTCCGAGGCCTCGGAGGCGGCGTGGGCGACGGCCAGCGAGACACCGAGGATGGCGTTGGCGCCGAGCGAGCCCTTGTTCTCGGTGGCGTCCAGGTCGAACATCGCCTGGTCGATCAGGCGCTGCTCGGTGGCGTCGTAACCGACGAGCTCCGGGCCGATCTGCTCGATCACGGCGAGGACGGCCTTCTCGACACCCTTGCCCTGGTAGCGCTTGGGGTCACCGTCGCGAAGCTCGATGGCCTCGAACGCACCCGTGGAGGCGCCGGACGGAACGGCAGCACGGCCCGTGCTGCCGTCGTCGAGGCCGACCTCTACCTCGACCGTGGGGTTTCCGCGGGAGTCGAGGATTTCCCGGGCTACGACGACGTCGATGGACGGCACGAGGCATCTCCTTCTGGGATATGACGCTGGTTGTGCAGGGTCGCTTTGGCCTTGCGCCAAGAGCCTAACCGGCCCGGCCCGCTCAGCCCGACGAACGCCCGGCCCCTGGGACGAAAAAGGACCCAAGATTGCACATTGCCGGGCAAACAGCAAGAAATTTACCGGTCAGTAACTACCGCAGTCGAACGGTCCGGTGCTCCCCCGAGCACGGACGGCGGAACCCCGGCCCGGCGCATACGGGGGAATGCGCGCCGGGCCAGGGTGCTCAGGGGGGAGGGAGCCGCGACTACTTCGTCAGGTGCAGCTGCTGACCCGGGTAGATCAGGTCGGCGTCCTTGACGATGTCCTTGTTCAGCTCGAACAGCTGCTGCCAGCCGCCCTCGACCTCGTGGTCGGCGGCGATCTTGCTCAGGGTGTCGCCGGAGACGACCTTGTACTCGCCGTCGCCCTTCTCGACCTTCTCGCCGGTCGGGGTGGTGACGGTCTTCTTCGACTCGGCCTGCGGGGCGGCGGAGCGCTCCGAGCGGGAGGCGGCGGGGGCCTCGGTGCGCTCGCTCTGCTCCGACTGCGCCTGCTGCTGCGGGGCGGCCGGGGCGCTCTGCTGCTCGGAGGCGCCGGAGCTCGCGGTGGAGTTGGAGGAGGAGCCGGTGTCGACACCCGGGTCGACGCCGTCGTTGGTCAGGCCGCCTGCGGCGGCGCAGCCCCAGGCACCCGGGCCCTGCATGTCGAGGAGCCGCTCGGCGGTGGCGATCTGCTGGGCCTTGGTGGCCAGGTCGGCGCGGGCGGCGTACTGCGTACCGCCGGCGGCGGCCCAGCTGGACTGCGAGAACTGCAGACCGCCGTAGTAGCCGTTGCCGGTGTTGATGGACCAGTTGCCACCGGACTCGCACTGGGCGACGGCGTCCCAGGTGGCGACGGAGGCGGCGGAGGCGCTGGTCGCACCCATCAGGGGCACGGCGACGGCGGCACCGGCGACACCGGCGAGCGTGGCGACACGGACGACCTTGGACGGGCGACGGTGCTTGCCCTTGCTGGAAAGCAGCATGGAACTTCTCCTCACCGACGCCTACGAGGTGAGCTGTCGGGTTCGGGCCAAGTGAGTTGCCCGGCCGCACGTCCTAGCGCGCGACTTCACCCCAAGCCGGTCCTGATGCGTCTTTCGACGATCGGGCCCGGCGCTTACCTGGGTCCCCCGCTCCTGCCTACGGCGCTTTACGCGTCTGTTCCCTCCGACCGACGGCAGGATTCGGCGTGACGGTCGACGGGGCCCGCGGTGCGAGCGGTTCCGACCGTAAACATACGCAACCCCCACATTCAAAGATGGACACATCGGACAATCAACCCGTACTTGCATCTGAGGAACCGTCGTTTCCGCAGGTGGGAAGCGATGCGGAAGGGCTTCCCAGGCGCGACACGCCAGTTGACGCAAAGAGACCCATGTCTCACTTACGCATAAGCGGACATAGGTCCCTGAACTACCCCGATTTTCGGGGCGCTTTTAGTCGATTATCAGACTGCCTTCACTGACCCTTCACGTCGAGATCAAGGCTCTGGCCAGGAAGGATGAGGTCCGGGTCGGAGCCGACGGCACCCTTGTTGGCCTCGTAGAGCGCGGGCCAGCCACCGGGAACCTTCTGTGCATCAGCAATCGACCAGAGGTTGTCGCCCGACCGGACGGTGTACGTGCCGTCAGCCGCCGGCCCGGCCGTGTCGCGCGTGTCGCCGCCACGGGAGGCGTGCCGGCCCGACTCACGGTCGCCGCCATCCGTCCCGCGGCTCCCCTCGGCGGCCGGCGCGCCGCGGTGCTTGCCGCCCGCACGACTGGACGAATCGGGTGAACCGGACGCATCACGGGGCGCATCGGAGGGCGCGTCCGAGGGCGCGTCCGAGGGCGCGTCAGGGGACGGGGTGGCCGAGCCGGAGGGCTTCGAGGACGGCGAGGCCTTCCCCGACGGTTTGCCGGACCTCTCCGAGCCGTCCGCGTCGTCCACGGCGCCCCTGGACGGCGTGGCGCCGTCGGACGACGTGGCGCCGTCGGACGGCTCCGCCGACGAGCCGTCAGCCGGCCCGGCGCTCCCGGCCGGTTCCTCGGCGGGCGCGGAGCCCGGGTCGACCCCCGGCAGCGTCCCGTCCGCCGCGAGGCCGGAGATGCCCGCGCAGCTCGACCAGGCCTTCGGGCCCTGGTCCTCCAGGACCTTCTCGGCCACGTCTATCTGCTGGGTGCGACTGGCGAGGTCGGCGCGCTCCGCGTACGCCTGGCCGCCGTACGCCTTCCAGGTCTCCTGCGAGAACTGCAGGCCGCCGTAGTAACCGTTGCCGAAGTCGGCGCTCCACGAGCCGCCGCTCTCGCAGTCGGCCACCCGGTCCCAGGTCGTGGCGTCGGCCGCGTACGCACCGGACGCGCCGAGCAGCGGGATGGCGATGGCCGATCCGGTCACGCCCGCGGCGACGACGATGGCGGGTGCCTGACGGGGGCGACGGTGTCTGCCGTTCGCGGAGCCCATGGGGTTGCCTTCCGTGTGACTGACGTGTGACGGGTGAGTCGAACGGTGAACCTAGCGGGACTCGAACGCGCGTCACAAGTCGATGCAGCACAGATCACGTGAAAGTCACAGAGTTGACGGAGCGTCACTTTCACCGTGTGCGGGCCCCGGCGTGAACTCCACGGGAAGTGTGCGAAGTCCACGCATGATGAGCCCGCCACGCCACCGCAAATCGGTAGGTTCCACCGCAAGCCGCAGGTCCGGAAGGCGGGTCAGAAGCGTGGCGAGCGCGGTCTGTCCCTCCAGCCGGGCGAGCGGCGCGCCCAGGCAGTAGTGGATGCCGTGCCCGTATCCGAGGTGCTGATTGTCACGTCGTGCGAGGTCGAGCGTGTCGGGGTCCTCGAAGCGCTCCGGGTCGCGGTCGGCCGCGGCGAGCACCACGAGCACGGGGTCCCCTACTGCGATGTCCTGTCCGCCGAGCGTCAGCGGCTCGGTGGCGAACCGCCAGGTGGCCAGCTCCACCGGGCCGTCGTACCGCAGCAGCTCCTCGATCCCGGTCTCCAGCAGCCCGCTCTCCCCGGATTCGAGGGAGAGCTGGAGCCGTTCGCGCTGCCCGGGGTTGCGCAGCAGGGCGTAGACCCCGTTGCCGATGAGGTTGACCGTGGTCTCGAAGCCGGCGAAGAGCAGGATGAAGGCCATGGCCGCGGCCTCGTTCTCGGTGAGGTGCTCGCCGTGGTCGCTGGCCCGGATCAGCCCGGAGATCAGATCGTCCCCCGGGTTCTCCCGCTTGCGGTGGATCAGTTCGGCGAGATAGCCGCGCATCTTCTTGACCGACCGGGCCACCCCGCCGCGCGGGCCGCCGCCGTGGCGGATCATCATGCCCGCCCAGTCCCGGAAGTCGTCCTGGTCCTCGCGCGGGACGCCGAGCAGATCGCAGATCGCGTAGATGGGGAGCGGGAAGGCGAAGTCGTGGATGAGGTCCGCCTTCCCCTCCGCGGCAAAGCGGTCGATGAGCCGGTCCGTCAGTTCCTGTACGCGGGGTGCGAACTCTGCGACCCGGCGCGGGGTGAACGCCTTGGAGACGAGGCGGCGCAGCCGGGTGTGGTCCGGCGGGTCGATGTTCAGCAGATGCGTCATCAGCTCCGCCTTGCGCTCCCCCGGGATGCCCGTCTTCCCCTTGGCGTGCGCCGGCTCGGCGTGGTGCGCCGGATTCTTGGAGAGCCGGGAGTCGGCGAGCGCCTGCCGCGCGTCCGCGTACCGGGTCACCAGCCAGGCCTCGACGCCGCTGGGCAGCGTGGTCCGGTGCACCGGACTGTGCTCGCGCAGCCAGGCGTACGCCGGGTACGGGTCGGTGGCGAACTCCCAGGTGAAGAGTTCGGGTGCGCCTGCGGGGCAGGCGGCGGGGCGGTCGGCGGGGCTGTGGTTCACCCCTCGACGTTATCCGCTGCCCCCGGACACCCTCCGGCGCCCTCCACCGCCCTGATGGCGTCCCGGTAGGCGCGGCCCGCGGCCCGCAGTGCGGCCTCGGGGTCGATGCCGTTCCGCTCGGCGCGTACGGCGAGGGCGAGGAGCTCGTAGCCGATGCCTTCGCCGGTGGGGAGCGGCACGTCGAGCCCCGCGGTACGGACCCGGCCGGCCAGCTTCGCCGCCAGCGCCAGGCCGGGCTGGCCGAGCGGGACCCCGTCGGTGACCGAGTCGCGCTGCTTCTCGACGGCCTTGGTGCGCAGCCAGTGCGCGTGGACGTCCTCCGGGGTCTCGGCGCTCTCGTCGCCGAAGACGTGCGGGTGGCGGTGGATCAGCTTCTCGACGAGGGTCGCGGCCACGTCGTCGACGGAGAACGGCTCCGCCCCGTCCTCGGGGCGGCCCTCCTCGGCGATCCTGGCGTGGAAGACGACCTGGAGGAGTACGTCGCCGAGTTCCTCGCGCAGTTCGTCGCGGTCGCCGTCCTCGATCGCCTCGACGAGCTCGTACGCCTCCTCGATGGCGTACTTGGCGAGGCCCTTGTGGGTCTTCTGCGAGGTCCACGGGCACTCGATCCTGATCCGGTCCATGACCTGGACCAGATCGAGGAGCCGGGCCCCCGGCAGGTCGTACGAACCGGGCAGCAGCTCCAGGTCCGGCATCCGCACCCGTCCCGAACCGGCGAGCCGGGCCAGGCCGTCGGTCAGCGGCTGGTCGCCCTCGCCGCTCGCGAGGACGACGGCGGACCGGCCGCCCGCACAGGCGTCGACGAGCTCCTGCGCGGCGGGCGCGGCGTGCTCGACGGTGACACCCGCCTCACGCAGATACGGCAGCTGCGGGTGGTCCGGATCGGCGCAGAGCACCCGGTCGGCGGCGTGCAGCGCCTGCCAGGCGGGCCAGGACAGGAGTCCGGGCGCGACACGGTGGCTGGCGGTGAGCAGAACGATACGGCCGGGGTCTTCAGCGTTCACCGTTCGAATCTACCGCGGTCGCTCCCGCCGGTGCCCCGGCCGGTCAGGCCCCGGCCCCGGTATTCGCGCCGGCCGGCTTGGTGACCCGGTTGATCCAGGGGGCCTTGTAGTCGGCGAGCTGCGTCTGCTTGTCGTCCCAGGTGCCGTAGCGCGGATTGACGTCGACGCGCAGTGCCTTCGACGCCTTGCTGAGCGCCTCGCCGACGGCCTGCTGGCCGGCGGGCTGCTGCAGATCGGCGCCGAGCGCCCGGGCCAGCTTCGTCAGCTGGACCTGCTCGCGCAGGACGGAGTCGATCTGGCCGGGGGCGACCCAGCTCTGCTGGAGCATCGCCGTCCGCAGCCCCGCCTCCCCGCCGGACTGGGCCGCCGCGGCCTTGCGCATCTGCTGGATCTCGCTGCGGCTGACGCTCACGCCCGCGTCCTGCGCGGCGCGGTCCAGGACCCGGTCGAAGATCATGCCGTGCAGCTTGGCGCGGCTGAGCTGCCCGGACTTGTCGATGAGCTGGGAGGCGTCCCTCGAATCGCGCTGGGCCTCGCGTACGGCCGCCACCTGGCTCTGCAGCGTGGAGACCTCGATCCGGTCCCCGCCGACGACGGCCGCGGCGCCCGGGCGGGCGTCGCTGCCGCAGGCGGTCAGGAGTGGGGCGCCGGCGAGCAGGGCGGCGGAGACGGTGAGCGCGGTGCGACGGCGGCGGTGCAAAGGAACCTCCCGGGGAGACTTTGTGCATCAGTGCACAAGACCTTGCGGTGATCGATGTTAGGCAGTGGACGTGGCCGCGGCCACTGATTCGACCAACGATTCGGGAGGAGTTGGGGATGTGGGCCCGATCCGGGCCGCTCAGGGCACGCGCTCGGCCGACGGGGCCGGGGCGTCCGGCCGCAGCATGATCGTGCGCGAGACGGCGAAGGTGATCGGGATGGCCGCCGCGGCCGCGGCCAGTGGCGCGTACCGGCTGCTGAACCCGGCGAGGTCGACCAGCAGATACACACCGCCGGTCGTGATGACGAAGTTGGCGGCGTTGGTGAGCGGGAAGAGCAGGAACTTCCGCCAGGTGGGACGGGCCCGGTAGGTGAACCTGCAGTTCAGGAAGAAGGAGCCGGTCATGCTCAGCGCGAAGGCGGTCACATGGGCGGCGATGTAGGGCAGCCAGGTCAGCAGGACGAGGTAGCAGCCGTAGTACGTACCGGTGTTCACCACTCCCACGAGGGCGAATCGGGCCATCTGTGCCGTGACCGTCATCGGCGTACGAACTCCTGGGGCTCTCGTATCCTCTGCGGCGCCTCGGTGTTCGTGGCCTTCACCAGGAAGTGCGGGCGCCTCTTCACCTCGTAGTAGATACGGCCGACGTACTCGCCGACCACCCCGGCCATCACCATCTGGACCCCGGCGAGCGCGGTGACCACAACGACGAGGGTGACGTAGCCAGGGGTTTCCACGCCCTGCACCAGGGCGACGCCGACGATCCACGCCGCGTAGGCGAAGGCCACGGACAGCAGCAGCATGCCCAGGTAGAGCGCGGCACGCAGCGGTTTGTTGTTGAAGGACAGCAGCCCGTCGAGACCGTAATTGAGAAGCTTTCCGAAGGTCCAGGCGGAACTGCCCTGTTCGCGGACGGCATTCTCGTAGCCGAAGGTCGTCGTGCGGAATCCCACCCAGGCGAAAAGGCCCTTGGAGAACCGGTTGTATTCGGTGAGTTCCAGCACGGCGTCGACGGTGCGGCGGGACAGCAGCCGGAAGTCCCCTGCACCGTCGACCAGTTCCACGTCCACCAGGTGGTTGATCAGCCAGTAGTAGGCGCGGGCGCTGAGGGTGCGGGTGACGCGGTCGCCCTTGCGGGTGCGGCGGGCGATCACCTGGTCGTGGCCCTGCGCGTGCTCCTCCAGCATCCGGCCCACGAGCTCGGGCGGGTGCTGCAGGTCGGCGTCCATGATGACCACGGCGTCGCCCTCGGCGTGCTGGAGACCGGCCAGCATGGCGGCCTCCTTGCCGAAGTTGCGGCTGAAGGAGACATAGCGGACCCGCGGGTCCGCGGCGGCCAGCTCCTGGAGGATCACCAGGGTCCGGTCCGCGCTGCCGTCGTCGACGAACACCAGCTGGAATTCATGTCCGAGCCCGGTCATTTCGTCCGTGACACGTTCATGGAAGCGTTCGAGGATCTCTTCCTCGTTGAAACAAGGCACCACCAGCGAGATCAGCACGGATGTACATCAGCGCGGCCAGATGTCGGAACCCGATGCAGCACGTGACCGATGGGCGTCCATCACGTGAACTGACCTATTTACAAAGGGGTTTGAGCGTTCGAGGCTGGCATATTCCTGCGTATGCCGACTTGCCGTCCCCGCCTGCGCGCGGGCTCGCTCGCCGCGCTGCTCACCGTCGCCGCAGTCTGCGCCGGTGACGCCGTGGCGCGCGTCTTCCCGTTCGGGCCGCACACGCGCAGCGTCAACGACCTGGGCAATCAGTTCGTGCCGTTCCACGCCCGGCTGTGGGACCTGCTGCACCAGAACGCCGACGGCGGGCTGCTGCTCAACTGGTCCTCCGGGTACGGGACGAGCTTCCTGCCGGATCTCGGCACCTATCTGACCAGCCCGTTCGCCCTGCTCGTCGGGGTCTTCCCGCGCGACCGGATCGATCTCGCGGTCTATGTGGTGACGGTATGGAAAATGGCGTCGGCGGCGGCGCTGATGACCCTGTTCCTGCTGACGCTGCGCGGCGGGCGCCGGTGGGCGGCCGGGGCGCTCGGCGCCTCGTACGCACTGTGCGGCTGGTCGGTCGCCGAGGCCTCGTACAACCCGATGTGGCTGGACGGGCTGGTCGCCCTGCCGCTGCTCTGCCTGGTCGCCGAGTGGGCCCGTACGGGACGGCACCGGATCGCCGGGCCGCTGCTCGTCGCGGTGGTGTGGGCGGCCAACTTCTACACGGCGTACATGGCGACGCTCGGTGCCGCCCTGGTGCTGGCCGTCCGGCTGTTCACCGAGCGGGACGACCGGCGGGCGGTGGTCCGGGGGCTGGTGCGGGCCGTCTGCACGGTCGGGGTGGGTGTCGGGCTGTCGGCGCCCGTCCTGCTCCCCGTCTACCTGGGCACCAAGCACGCCTACCCGGGCTGGGAGCGTGCGTTCGCGCCCGCCGCCTGGCCCGATGTGCTCGCCCGGCTGCTGCCCGCCACGTACAGCTTCTTCACCCCGGCCCTCTTCCTCGGCACCGGCACCCTGCTGCTGGCCTGTGTGCTGGTCTTCCAGCGGTCCGTGCCGGGGCGCGAGCGGTGGGCGTGGGCGGGGCTGGTGGCCGGGGTCGCGCTGTCCTTGCAGTGGGGCCCCACGCATCTGCTCTGGCATGCCTTCGCCACGCCCAACGGGAGTCCGTACCGGCAGACGTTCGTGCCGGCCGGGCTGGTGGTGATCGCCGCCTGGGTCTCGGTCTCGTACGGCCGGCCGGGGCGGCGGGCGCTGCTCGGCGGGGTCGCGGTGCTGGTGCTGCTCGCGGCCGGGGCCGGCTTCAGCGACCTGGTCACCGGGTGGACGTATCCGCTGTTCGCGGTGGGCCTGGTGGCCGCGGCCTGCGCTCTGGTGCTGGTCGGGCGGGGCCGGAGGCTCTCGGCACTGGCCGCCGTGCTGCTGATCGGCGCACAGGCCGGGCAGGCCGCCGCGAGCACCGCGTACTTCGACCGGCAGCGGCTGAACCGGCTCGACGACTACGCGCCCTGGGGCGAACGGCAGCGGACCTGGGCGGCCGTGGTCGCCGGCGCCGACGGCTGGCCGGACCATCGCACGGACCCCGGCCGGGAACAGACCACCGCGAACGATCCGCTGCTGGTGGGCGGGCAGGGCGGCGCGTACTACAGCAGCCACACGCCCGCCGTGCTGACCCGCACGATGCGTGCGCTCGGCGGTGGGTGGACATCGAACGGCCGGGCCGTGCAGAGCCTCGACAACCCGGTCACGGACGCGGTCTTCTCGGTCGGCGCGCGGGTGCGCGGCCCGCGCGATCCGCACCAGAGGGCGAACGTCCCGGACGACCGGCCGGTGACGGTGAGCCGTGCCGAGGCTCCGCCGCTGGTGACGGTGCGGCAGGAGGGCGGGCCGGTGCCGTACGGCCGTTCACCGTTCCGGAACCAGGAGCAGCTGCTCGGCTCGCGGGTCTACACGGTCCCCACGACAGTGCTGCGGACGGCGGACGGCGGCGCGGTGGCCGACAAGGGGGCGTACGACTACCGGGTGGGGCGGGGCACGTACACGCTGAGCGCCGCCTGCCCGGCGGGCACCGAGGCGTATCTGTGGTCGCCCGACATGTTCGGCCGGGCACGGCTCGGCGACGGCCCCGAGGTCGAGTTCAAGGGGCAGCTGCCGGCCAGGCGTGCCCCGATGCAGCATCTGGGCACGGTCGGCGGGGCCGGGAGCGTGCGGGTCACGCTGTCCCCGGTGCGCGCCGGGACCGTGCCGCACCGGGCGATCGGCTGTCTGGACCGGGCCCGGCTGTCCTCGGCGGTCGCCGGTCTGAAGCGCACCGGCGCGACCGCCGTCCGCGTCACCGGCCACGGCGTCCGCGCCGAACTGCCGCCCGGTACCACCGGAACGGTGGTGATCGCCACGCCCCGGATCGCGGGCTGGAGCTGCCGGGGCCGCCCCGCGGACAGCTATCTGGGCCTGGTCGCCACCCCGGCCCCGGCCGACGGCACGACGGTCGACTGCACGTTCCGGCCCCCGGGTCTGCGTGCGGGCGCGGTGGCCGGGGCGGGCGCGCTGGCCGTCCTCGTACTCGGCGGGCCGGTCCTCGCGTACCGGCGACGGGGCGCGGGGACCGGGCGGCCCGGTCCCGACCGCTCGCCGCAGCACGCAGACACCCGGCAGCCCGTGGACGCCTGACCGGGCCGACAGCCTCTCAGCCGCCCCGCACCTCCACCTGGCGGTCGAGCCGGCGGCGCAGCTCCACCGGCAGGGGGTGGTGGGGCCCGTAGGCCCGCTCGGCGTCGTACAGCAGTGCCTGGAGCTGTACGCGCGCCGTCACATGGTCGCCCAGCGCGAGCAGCAGGTGCGCGATGCGGTTGCGGATCTCGAAGCAGCGGGCCGGGTCGCCGCCCGTGCCGCGGTGGTTCTCGTAGTACGGGAGGACCGCGCGGTACTCCGCGAGCGCGGCGGCCGGTTCGCCGAGCTGCTCCAGGCACTGGGCCGCGTCGTAGCGGAACTGGAGCGTCTGCGCGTCGGCCGGACCGGCCTCCGCCGCGCGGTCGTCGGCGAGGCGGCGCAGTTCGGGCAGGGCGCGGCGGTACTGGCCGTCGTCCATCAGCGTCGCCGCGTACTGCTTGCGCAGGATGCGGACCACGGCGGAGTCCTCGCCGTGCTGGTCGGCGGCGACCGGGAGGATCGAGCCGAGGATGTCCACGGCCTGGGTGATCCGGCCCTCGCCGAGCAGCTTCTTGACGTCGTCGACGGCGGCGGCCACATCGGGCCGGGCCGCGGGGGCGGGCGGGGCCTGCGGCGGGGGCGGGGCGGCGGCCCGGTCGGGCCACGGGGCGTGCGGGCGCAGGAACGGGCGGGTCGGGTCGAGCGGTCCGACGGAGAGCCCGGTGCCCGGTGAGGGGAGCAGCGGGGCGAGGTGTTCGTACACCTCCTGGGCGCCGGACGGGCGGTGCTGCGGGTCCTTGGCCAGCAGCCGCAGCACCAGTGCTTCGAGCGGCTCGGGGATGTCGGGCCTGATCCGGCGGACCGGGACCGGCGGCTCGTAGAGGTGGCGGTGCAGCACCCCGAGAGCGGTGGACCCGGCGAACGGCACCTCGCCGCTGAGCAGTTCGTGGAGGAGCACGCCGAGGGCGTACAGATCGGTGTACGGGCCGACGGCGCCGCCCATCGCCTGCTCGGGGGCCATGTAGGCCGGGGAGCCGATCGGTGAACCGGTGTGGGTGAGCCGGGTGGTGTCGGTGTCCAGGACGGAGGCGACGCCCAGGTCGAGGACGGTGACGGTGCCGTCCGGGCGCACCATCACATTGCGGGGCTTGAGGTCGCGATGGACGATCGGCACCGCGTGCACGGCGCACAGGACGGCGCAGAGCTGGGCGGCGACCGCGACGGACCACTGCCAGGGGTACGGGTCGTGCTCGGCTAGATGGTCGGAGAGGTCGGCGCCCTCGACGTACTGCATGACGAGGAACAGGTCGTCGCCGTCGCTGCCCGCGTCATGGACGGTGACCAGGCCGGGGTGGTCGACCTGGGCGGTGACCCGGCACTCGCGGACGAAGCGGCGGCGCAGCTCACCCGCGGCCTCGCTGCCGATGGGGCCGGTGACCCGGTCGGGGCGGAGCAGCTTCACCGCGACGCGGCGGTCCAGGCGCTGGTCGTAGGCCGTCCAGACCTGGCCCATGCCGCCCTGGCCGAGGATGGTCGCCAGTTGGTACCGCCCGCCGATGAGTCGTCCGCTCACCGGCCCTCCTCCTTGCGGAGGTAGTCGCTCAGCTCGTCGAGCTCGGCGCGGATCTGGTCGATGCGGTGGGGCTGGTGCTGAGGGTTCGGCTGGTGCTGAGGGTGCGACTGGTACTGAGGGCGCGACTGGTACTGAGGGTGCGACTGGTACTGAGAGTTCGGCTGGGGCGCGGGGGAAGGCTGAGGCTGCTGTGCCGCTTGTATCGGTGGCGCAGGGGCGGGAGTGGGCATCGAAGCGGGCAGGGGCGTGGGGCCGGGGGCGGACATCCGCATCGGCACCGTGGGCGCGTACCCGTACCCATAGCCGTATCCGTGGCCGTATCCCGGCACCGGGGCCCCTTGGCCACCCGTCCGATGCTGCTTCGAGAGCCCGTTGTAGTGGCGAACGTCCGCGACCAGGTAGTACGCGATCGAGCCCGCCATCGTCACCAGCAGCAGCGGGATGAGGACGTTGTCGATGCCGGTCGGCTCGTCGCTGCCGTCCCGGCCGAGAATCGGCAGGAGCACACAGACGAAGACGAACCCGGCTCCGGTCAGCCACCAGTCGGACGCCCGGCGGCGCACGATCGCGAGCCGGAGCAGCGGGCTCCACAGCAGCAGTCCGAGCGAGCCCACCGAGAGCAGGACGAAGAGCACGCGCATCGAGACGATCCAGGCCCGGCTGGGAACCCGGCGCGGCGGCGTCGGCGGATGACCCGGGGCGTACATGGCTGCTCCTGGAGACCTGGTCGTTGAACATCCGCGCACACGCTCCGTGCACGCAGACTTGAGCGTAAGGGGCGACTGCGACAACCGGCCCCGGGTTGTACGAATCTGCTGTGGTTCACCTCACCCCGGCGCGACCGTGCCGTCCGTCAGCCCGTCGTACATCCCCTGGACGAGCTGCCCGCCGAGCCGGCCGGCCAGCCTCAGGGCGTCCTCGAACTCGGCCAGGGCACGGAACCGTTGGCCGTAGCGCTGCTGCTCGGCGAGCGGAAGCCGCGGCAGTTGGAGGCGGCGGGCGTCCAGCCGGGTGGCGGTGGAGGCATAGCTGCTGGCCTGGCGGTTGTTGGCGGTGCCGCGCAGGAAGCCGGCCAGGAACCAGGGGTCGAGGGCGGCCGGATCGGGGCGCAGCAGCTGGAGGTTGCGGCCCAGCGCGGCGCCCGCGGTGGCGTCGTCGACGACGCGGGCGACGGAGCCGCCGCCGAGCACGGGCACGACGACGTCGCCCGGTTCGACGAGTACCGGCTCCTCGGCGGGCCCGTCGACGGGCAGGCTTCCCGAAGGGGCGGTGGAGCCGAGGACGTCGTGTTCGGTGAGGACGGGCCCCGGGCCGGTGCCGGAGCCGCCGGTGCGGAGCTGGAGGGCTCCGGCGCGGGCGAGTTCACCGACGGTGGTGAGGGGCCAGTGGGCCGGTTCGGAAGGGGTCACGGCCGAGGGGGTGAGGGTGCCGGTGAGGCCGAGCGTCTCGGTGAGCCGTTCCCGTACGCGGATCAGCTCGGCGGGTCCGCCCGCGGCGGCCGGCGGTGGCAGATGGCGGGCGGGGGCCAGGTCCACGTCGTCGTCGAGGAGTTCGATGACGGGTACGGCGCGGCCCGCGCCGGGGCGGGGCTCGGCCGGGTGGCCGGCGTCCTCGAAGGACCGCCAGGCGTCGAGCACGGCGCCGTGCACCGCCTGCCAGTCGATCCGGTCGCGCCCGCCGGCGGGGGCGGCCGGAGCCGGGCCCACCGAAGGCGATTCGGCGGGTTCGGCGGTGTCGACGAGCAGCAGTTCGGGCGAGGGATGCAGGCCGCTGCCGGGCCTGCGGAGCACCCAGAGATGGAGTGGAATGCCGTACGGG
Organism: Streptomyces sp. NPDC001880; assembly: GCF_053594575.1. Lineage (NCBI taxonomy): Bacteria > Bacillati > Actinomycetota > Actinomycetes > Kitasatosporales > Streptomycetaceae > Streptomyces > Streptomyces sp. NPDC001880. Next base: position 19,469 of record NZ_JBSFET010000059.1, on the reverse strand, counting down.
GGTGCGGCGCCGGCCGGGAGTGCGATGACGGCGCGCAGGGCGCCGCGGCGCAGCAGGTCGGCGCGGATCCGGCGGCCGGAGCGGCGCGAGGCGGCGGCCGGGGGCATCAGCAGTACGGCGGTGCCGCCCTCGCGCAGATGGGCCAGGGCATGCTGGACCCAGGCGAGCTCGGACTCGGTACGGGCCGGGAAGCCGTACTCCCAGCGCGGGTCGTAGGCGAGCTCGTCGTGTCCCCAGTTGCGTTCGTTGAACGGCGGGTGGCAGAGCACGGCGTCGGCCGCGAGCTGCGCAAAGGCGTCGGCGCGCAGGGTGTCGGCGGTCCGTGCCGCCAGGGCGCAGCCGGTGTCGGTGTGCAGGGCGAGTCGCAGCGCGGTGAGCGCGGCGAGGTCGGGGTCGCTCTCCTGGGCGTACAGGGCGGCCGGGCGGCCGACGGCGCGCAGCAGGGCGCCGGTGCCCGCGGCCGGGTCGAGGACCGTGCGGGCGGGCCGCTCCCCCGTCTGCACGAGGGCGGCCATCAGTTCGGCGAGTCCGGGCGGGGTGAGGGTGTACTGGCGTGGGTTGGCGTCCAGTTGACGGCCGAGCAGGAACTCGAAGGTCTCCTGGATCCCGGTCCCGGCGGCGAGTTCGGCGGCGGCGCGGAGCAGCGGAACGGACGGGAGCAGTTCGGCGGGGCTCGGGGCGTGTACGGCCCGCCCGGCTTCCGCCGCCGGTCCGAAGCGGGTGGTGAGCACCTTGTCGACGGCGAGGGAGAGCACTTTGGCCATCCCTTCGTCCGACACGGCAGTGATCTCCGGCCAGGTATTGGGGGCAGTCCGCAGGAGCAGCAGGGCGCAGCCCGTGTGGACCAGGGCGGGGACCGCGCCGGCGGGGTGGCCGGCGAGCTGCTGCCAGACCCGCTCGCGCAGCGGGACCTCGGCGAGTTTCCCCTGGTCGCGGAGCCACTGCTCGACCTCGGACAGGGCGAAGGACGGGCTCGTCTCGGTGCCGCCGACGGGTTTGGGGAAGTCGGCGTGGCGGCGGCGCCAGTTGCTGACCGCGGCACGCCCCACCCCCGCCAGCCGTGCGATCCCGGCCGCGGTCACCTCTGTCGAGTTCTCCGGCACTGACTGTCTCCCTGGTCCTGGCGCTCGTCCCGGTACTGGCTTGTCGGCGAGCATACCGACCCGGTTCGCACGACATCGATTCACAGCGTGCATCACCCCCTCCACCATGATGCCTGTTGACTCGGTTCACACGCTCTGCTCTTATTGACTCGTCGCTGCACGAAGGCGATACATCGATCCGCTCACCACTCATCTCTGCTTTTGCCGGAGGGCACAGCCATGTCCCAGTTCACGCAGCCGCCGCAGTCCCCGCAGCCCCAGCAGCCGTACACCCCCGCCCAGATGCCGGGCGTGCGCCCGGCGCGCAACGGACTGGGCATCGCCGCCCTCGTCCTGGGTGTCATCGGCGCCGTGTCCGGACTGATCCCGTTCCTGTTCTGGATGGCGGGCATCCTCGGCCTCATCGCCCTGGTCCTGGGCCTGGCCGGCCGGGGCCGCGCAAAGCGCGGCGAGGCCACCAACAAGGGGGTGACCACCTTCGGCGCCGTGCTCGGCCTGGTCTCGCTGATCCTCGCAGTGGTGGGTGCGGTGATCACGTTCAAGGCCGTGGACGACGCCGTGAACGACCTCAACAAGGCAGTGTCGGACACCACGGCCTCCGCGAAGCCGAAGCCCGGCGGGGACTCCGCCAAGGGCGGCGCGGACAAGAAGGGCACCGGCGAGGCGCTGGAGGCCGGCGACTCGGCCGTGTACGACGACGATCTGACGGTCACGGTCGGCGACGCCGCCTCGTACACCCCGGACGCCTACGCCGCCGGGCACACCAAGGGCAACAAGGCCTACCGGGTCGACGTCGTGATCGAGAACGCGGGCAAGGAGAAGTTCGACTCCTCGCTCGTCAGCGTCGCGGCGCGGGCCGGCCAGGACGGTGTGGACGCCGAGCAGATCTTCGACGACAAGGTCGGCGCGGGCTTCAGCGGCACGGTCCTGCCGGGCAAGAAGGTCACGGTCCAGTTCGCCTTCGACGCCCCGACGGACACCAAGAACCTGACGGTCGAGGTCAACCCCGGCTTTACGTACGACGCCTCTCAGTGGGACCTGAAGCTCTGACTCTCGCCCCTCGGGCCGACGGACCGGAGCCGCCCACCATGCGCCTTCTCGCCCGCGCCTCGGCAGCCCCTGCTGAGGCTGAGCCTGGCCCCGTCCCACCCGCACGGCGCACCGGGACACGACACCGACCGCACCGCCCCCATGACCGTCGAATTCTCCGCATTCAACAAGCCGTTCAGGGCGAACAAGCCGACATCCTGAACCCCTGAGCGCCCCGGGCCACAGAACCCGCCCCACCCCGGGGCGGGCTTTCGTGCACCCCGGACTTTCCGGTCACCCGCCGCACTGCTCCAGCATCGCCTTCTTGTCGGCGGCGGTGACCGGCAGCTCGTACTTCAGGGACACCTGCGCGAACCGCACCGCGTACGAGCAGCGGACCGGCTTGTACGGCGGCAGCCAGGAAGCCGGCCCCGAATCGCGCTTGGCGTTGTTGGCCGGCCCGTCCACCGGGATGAGATTGAGCGGGTCGTTGGCGATCTGCTGCCGCTTGGCCTCGTTCCAGCGCGAGGCGCCCATCTGCCAGTCGTACGAGAGCGGCATGACGTGGTCGATCTGCACCTTGGTGGCCTGCTGCTTGCGCCAGTCGATGGTGGAGCCGGTATACGGGTCCTTGAGGGTCATCGACACGACCACACAGTCCGAACCGGACCGGAACTTCACGTCCTTGCCGTCCCTGGCGAGGAGGTCGTTACGGGTGTCGCAGCCGTTCCTCGCGAGCGGTATCCCGTCGACCGAGTCCTTCCACGCGTAGCCGAACTTGTCGCGCGCGTAGCCCGTCTTCGGCCCGCGCCCCTTCGTCGCCACCTTCTCGATGACCTTCCGCCCCGCAGCCCGGTCCGCCTCGGACGTGAGCGGCGCGAGCCCCGGCTTCGTACCGTCGGCGTTGTCGAGCGGGCTGGCCCCGAACCCGGTGACGGCCTGTCCGCCGCGATCCCCCTCGGGGGACGAGGACGAGGACTCGGGGTCGCAGCCGGCCAGGGCCAGCACCGCCGCCACACTGAGGGCGGGCAGGGCCACTTGGTGCACACGGGGAGCTATCACGCGAAGCCGTCCTGACGGGGAGAAAGCCGAACCTGGGCATCCTACGGATTCCCTCTCCACGCGGGCATGCACATGCCGATGGCCTGGGGGATTGCGGCGTGAATCACACCGACCGGGCCGCCGGACCACTCAACGCACATGCGTGTAAGTTATCTAAATGCACGATTCCGGTCCCCGGCTCGAACGGGTGGCCCGGGAGGCTGCGGGTTGATGGCTCCAGCGCTTCCTCCTGCGGTGCTCACTCGGCCGTGAACTCGTACTGCAGCTCGTACAGATGCCCTGCTTTGACCATGACGGTCGCCTCGATGGGCCGACCGTTGTTGCTGTAGACGACACGCAGGGTGCGGAGCACGGGAAGGTCACCGGGCAACCGCAGGGCCTGGTACTGCTCCTGCGTGGGGATCCGGGCAGAGACCCGGTCCACACTGAGGCATGGCGGGTAGCCCAGTTCGGCAAGGAGTGCCGGCGTGCCACCGGGGATCTTCCGGCGTGCCTCCATCGCCGTGCCCCGGGTGATCTCCAGCGGGTAGTACGAGGCGACGAGTTCGGCGGGCTCGTCGTCGATCGCGAGAAGTTGCCGCCGCAGGAACGCGGTGCCGCCCTCCGGGAGCCCGAGAACCTCGGCGACGTCCGCGGGCGGTCGGCTCTCTGCGACCTCAAGGAGTGTGCTGTGCGTCCGTGATCCACCCTTGGCGATCTCGGTCAGCCAGCGGTAGGGCTCGCCCGGACCCGCCGGAGCCATGCACGAGGCCGGACGGACGGTTCGCTGCCGGTGTTCGCGGACCGTCACGGCGGCGCCCGCCCTGCCGATCACCAACTGTTCTTCCTTGAGCAGTTGCAGCGCCTTCTGCACCGTCGCGTTCGAGGCACTGAAGCGTGCCTTGAGGTGCGCCGTGGATGGCAGAGCCGCCCCGGGCGCGAGATCCCCGCCCATGATCTGGTCTCTGAGATCGGCGGCGATCCGTTCGTGCAGTGAACGACGGTCGGCGGCTTCCGCTTCGGGTCTGGGCACGGTCATCCGATCCTGATCTCGTATCGCAGTTTCTGACGTCGTGGCGGCATCGCCATCACATCGACCTGAATGGGCCGGTCCGCCCCGTCGAGGGTGAGCCGGGTCAGTTGCAGCACGGGTTCACCGGCCGTCAGCCGCAGTTGCTCACACTCGTGATCGGTCGCCGACCGCGCGGTCACGTCCTCGCGCACGCGAACACCGACATGCCCCAGGTCCGCCAGCAGCCGGATCGCCCCGCCACGGATCTTGGCGGTCCCTGCGAGTCCGGTGCCGGACGCGATGTCCAGCGGGTAGTACGTGTCCGTCAACTCGCAGGGTTCGCCATCGAGGTACATGATCCTGCGCCGGGCGATGACGCACTGCCCGACCGGAGTCCCCAGCAGCTCCGCGACCGATTCCGGCGGCTCCATCTCGCCCGCCCGGACGATCCGCTGGCTTCCCCGGCGGCCTTCCGCCGCAGCCTCCGCCGCCCACGCGTCGCCGCCGGTACCGCCAGACCTCGCGAGGTACGGCACCGAGGTGCCCACCCATTCACCGCTGCCCATACCGCCTCTCCCCTCGCCACCCGTGTGCCGGTCTGTCGCATCACACCGTAGGCGAGCCGCACTCACCCCCACCAAACTTTGCCGCTTTTCGCGAATAGCAGTACAGTCACCGTCACGTTACAGCCCGTGAGCAAGGCGGTGAATCACCGTGTACCTGTCGGAACAGCGACGCTTCCCCCGCAGACGCACGTCAGTTGGGGCCTCACGCGACTTCGTCACCGGCGTCCTCGTCGAGTGGGAGCTGCAGCCTCTGATCGAGGACATAAAGCTGTGCGTCTCGGAACTCGCCACCAACGCGTTGCTGCACGGCGTACCGCCGGGGCGCGAGTTCTGCGTCGGCCTTCACCAAGGGGAGGAACTGGTGCGCCTGGAAGTCCGTGACAGCGGGCCCGGACAGCCGGTGGTCCGGCGTCCCGACCACGGCGCGTGCTCGGGGCGCGGGTTACAGCTCGTGAACGAGCTCGCCGACGGCTTCGGAGTCGACGATCACGTCGTCGGCAAGACCGTGTGGCTCGTCTTCAAGACGCCCGTCGCCACCCTCACGCCGTGAGGAACCCGGCCCCGCCGCACGCGCGACGGGGCCGGGGACACGAGGCGTTCCGGGGTCACGACCCCAGGATCGTCGTGAGGAACTCCCCTGTCCACGCCAGCAGTTCGCGCCCCACGACCGGCTTGCCGCCCACCTTGGCGGTGGTGGGGCGGGGGACCAGGATCTGGTGGACGGCGGGCTTGATGACCGTTCTCGGGTAGAGGCGCCCCAGGCGGAGCTCCTGCGATTCGCGCAGTTCCACCGGGGCGAACCGGATGTTCGGGCCCTGGAGGACGATCTCACCGACGCCGCAGGCGCGGGCCAGCATGCGCAGGCCGGCGACCAGGAGGAGGTTCTCGACCGGTTCGGGGAGCTTGCCGTAGCGGTCGGTGAGTTCCTCGCGGACGGCCTTGATGTCGTCCTCCGTACTGGCGGACGCGATGGCGCGGTACGCCTGGAGGCGCAGCCGCTCGCCGGGGGCGTAGTCGTGGGGGACGTGGGCGTCGACGGGGAGCTCGATCTTGACCTCCAGGGGCGGTTCCTCCTCCACGCCGCCTTCGAGGGAGGCCCGGTAGTCGGCGACCGCCTCGCCCACCATGCGTACGTACAGGTCGAATCCGACGCCCGCGATGTGGCCGGACTGCTCGCCGCCCAGGAGGTTGCCGGCGCCGCGGATCTCCAGGTCCTTCATCGCCACGTACATGCCCGCGCCCATCTCGGTGTGCTGGGCGATCGTGGCCAGGCGCTCGTGGGCCGTCTCGGTGAGCGGCTTCTCCGGGGGGTAGAGGAAGTACGCGTAGCCGCGCTCGCGGCCCCGGCCGACGCGGCCGCGCAGCTGGTGGAGCTGGGAGAGGCCGAAGTTGTCGCCGCGCTCCACGATCAGGGTGTTGGCGTTGGAGATGTCGATGCCGGACTCGACGATCGTCGTGGAGACCAGGACGTCGAACTTCTTCTCCCAGAAGTCCACCACCACCTGTTCCAGGGCCTGTTCGGACATCTGGCCGTGGGCCGTCGCGATACGGGCCTCCGGAACGATCTCGCGAAGGCGGGCGGCGGCGCGGTCGATCGACTCGACGCGGTTGTGGATGTAGAACGCCTGGCCCTCGCGGAGCAGTTCGCGGCGGATGGCCGCTCCGATCTGCTTCTCCTCGTACGGGCCGACGAAGGTGAGGACCGGGTGGCGCTCCTCGGGGGGCGTGGTGATCGTCGACATCTCACGGATGCCGGTCACGGCCATTTCGAGCGTACGGGGGATCGGCGTCGCGGACATGGTGAGGACGTCCACGTTGGCGCGGAGCTTCTTCAGCTGCTCCTTGTGCTCGACGCCGAAGCGCTGTTCCTCGTCGACGATGACCAGGCCCAGGTCCTTGAACCTCGTCTCGGAGGAGAAGAGGCGGTGGGTGCCGATGACCAGGTCGACGGAGCCCTCGCGGAGCCCTTCGAGCGTCGACTTGGACTCGGCCTCGGACTGGAAGCGGCTCAACGCCCTCACGCTGACCGGGAATTGGGAGTAGCGCTCGGTGAACGTGCCGTAGTGCTGCTGGACCAGGAGGGTGGTGGGGACGAGCACGGCGACCTGCTTGCCGTCCTGGACCGCCTTGAAAGCCGCCCGGACCGCGATCTCCGTCTTGCCGTAGCCGACGTCGCCGCAGATCAGCCGGTCCATCGGGACGGACTTCTCCATGTCCTCCTTGACCTCGGCGATGGTGGAGAGCTGGTCGGGCGTCTCCGCGTACGGGAAGGCGTCCTCCAGCTCGCGCTGCCAGGGGGTGTCGGGGCCGAAGGTGTGGCCGGGGGCCGCCATCCGGGCCGAGTAGAGCTTGATCAGGTCGGCGGCGATCTCCTTGACGGCCTTCTTGGCGCGCGCCTTGGTCTTCGTCCAGTCGGCGCCGCCGAGCCGGTGCAGGGTGGGCGCCTCGCCGCCGACGTACTTGGTGACTTGTTCCAGCTGGTCGGTCGGGATGTAGAGGCGGTCGCCGGGCTGGCCGCGCTTGGCGGGGGCGTACTCGACGAGGAGGTACTCGCGGGTGGCGCCCTGCACGGTGCGCTGCACCATCTCGATGTAGCGGCCCACACCGTGCTGTTCGTGGACGATGTAGTCGCCGGTCTCCAGCGTCAGCGGGTCGATCGTCTTGCGGCGGCGGGCCGGCATCCGGCCCAGGTCCTTGGTGGCGGTGCGCTGGCCGGTGAGGTCCGTCTCGGTGAGCACGGCGAGCTTCAGCGCCGGGTCGACGAAGCCGTGGTCGATCGCTCCGCAGGAGACGTGGACGACGGACGGGGAGATCTCCGCCAGGTCCGGGTCGAGGCGGGCGGCGATGCCCTCGCCGCTCAGCACCTCGACGGTGCGGGCGGCCAGGCCCTGGCCCTCGGTGACGTACACCGTGCGCCAGCCGTCGGCGAGCCGGCCCTTGGTGTCGGCGAACGCGCGGGCGGTGTCGCCGCGGTACGCCTCCGGGGCGTGCATGCCGAGCCCCAGTGTGTCCTCGTCCTGGTCGGCGTCCTCGGCGGCGAACGGGGAGACCGACCACCACATCATCTCCAGCTCGCGGGCCCGGTCCCGGATGTCCGCGATGCCCCACAGCGAGGCCGCGCCGACATCGATCGGGGCCTCGCCTCCGCCCGCGGTGGCCGCCCAGGAGGCCTGGAGGAACTCCTGGCTGGTGGCGACCAGGTCGGCGGCCCTGGTGCGGACCCGCTCCGGGTCGCAGACCAGCGCCATCGAGCCCTTCGGCAGCACGTCGAGCAGCAGCTCCATGTCGTCGACGAGGACCGGGGCGAGGGATTCCATGCCCTCCACCGCGATCCCCTCGGCGATCTTGCCGAGCAGCTCGCCCAGCTCCGGGTGCTGTTCGGCGAGGGCGGCGGCCCGCTCCCGCACCTCGTCGGTGAGCAGCAGCTCGCGGCAGGGCGGCGCCCACAGCCCGTGCTCGGCGATCTCCAGCGACCGCTGGTCGGCAATCTTGAAGTAGCGGATCTCCTCGACGTCGTCGCCCCAGAATTCCACCCGAAGGGGGTGCTCCTCGGTCGGCGGGAAGACGTCCAGGATGCCGCCGCGCACGGCGAACTCGCCACGCTTCTCCACCAGCTCGACCCGGGCGTACGCGGCCGCCGCGAGCGCGTCGACGGTCTTGCCGAGATCGGCGCTCTGTCCGATGCGCAGCGCTACGGGTTCCAGGTCGCCGAGCCCCTTGACCTGCGGCTGGAGCACGGAGCGGATCGGCGCGACGACGACGGAGACCGGGCCGATCTCCGGGTCGTCCGCGCTCGGGTGCGCCAGGCGCCGCAGCACGGCGAGGCGGCGGCCCACGGTGTCCGAACGGGGCGAGAGCCGCTCGTGGGGCAGGGTCTCCCAGGACGGGAACTCGGCGATCGTGTCCGGCGGCAGCAGGGTGCGCAGCGCGGCCGCCAGGTCCTCGGCCTCCCGGCCGGTCGCGGTGACGGCGAGCACGGTCCGCCCGGTCTCGCGGGCCAGCGCGGCAACGGCGAAGGGACGGGCGGCGGGCGGGCCGACCAGGTCGACGTGCATCCGGTGGCCGTCGCCGGCGGCCTTCACCGCTTCGGAGAGTGCCGGGTCACGTACGACGACATCCAGCAGACCGTGCAGGCTCATGAAGGGCTTCCGTCCGGGTAACGAGGGCGAGGTCCGGCAGCCGGCTGCTGCCAGGGGCAACACAAAATGCGACGCGAAGGGCAACGCGAAGCGCCCGACACGTACCGGGGTGGCTTCTGGGTCAGGCCGGATCAGGGAGCGCGGGCCGGTGCGTGCAGCTGCAGGGCGGACGAGGGAGCCCACGCGCAGCGCAGGCGTCCGACGACAACGCCGCAGATATGCCGGCCCTCGCGAGCCCGGCATGATCCAGAAGCCACCCCCAGGCGTACCGGGGGGTTCCCAGCGTACGACTCCGGTGCGACAGCCGCGTCCGCGTTCCGGCCCGGCGGGGTGTCCCGGGGGCGTCCCGGACGCACGAATCCGGCCCCGGGGTGTTTGGAGGCACACCCCGGGGCCGGATCAGGTCATCCTAACGTCGGCCGTCGAAGACCCTAATCCGTGGCGATCGCGCTCAGGACGTTCATCCTGCCCGCCCGGAACGCCGGGACCAGTGCGGCGAACAGGCCCACGAAGGCCGAGGCGACGAACACCGTGAGGATCGTCGGCCACGGGATCTCCAGGACGCCGAGCCCCTCCAGGGCCAGCAGCTTCTGGGCCGCGGTGCCCCAGCCCATGCCCAGGCCGAGGCCGAGCAGGGCCCCGAAGACCGCGATGACCACCGACTCCAGGCGGATCATCCGGCGCAGCTGGCGGCGGGAGAGGCCGATGGCGCGCATCAGGCCGATCTCGCGGGTCCGCTCGACCACCGACAGGGCCAGGGTGTTCACCACGCCGAGGACGGCGACGATGATCGCGAGTGCCAGCAGGCCGTAGACGATGTTCAGGAGCTGGCCGATCTGGTCCTGGAGCTGCTCCTTGAAGTCGGCCTGGTTCTTCACCTCGTACTGCGGGTACTTGGCCAGGGCTCTCTTGAGGGCGGCGTACGCCTCCTTCTCCTTGCCGTCCGCGGCCTTCGCGAACATGATCATGTTCTGCGGCAGGGCGTCGGCGGGGATGTACCGAGCGGCGGTCGTGATGTCGACGTACATCGCGCCCTTGTCGATGTTCACGTCGTCCGAGGTGATCGCGGCGACCTTCAGCTTCGCGGTCTCGCCACCCTTGAAGGCGACGGTGATCCGGTCACCGACCTTGACGTGGTGCTTGGTGGCGTACGTCTCGCCGACCGACATGGCGTCCTTGCCGTACGCGGCGGCCAGCTCGCCGGAGACCGTCTCACGGCGGACGTCGTCCTTGTACGAGGGGTCGGCGGCGACCAGGCCCTCGTTCTCGGTGGTGCCGTCGGGGGCGGTCAGGCGAGCACCCACGACCTTGTACTCGGTGAGGTGCTCGATGTCCGGCACGGTCTTCAGGGCCTTCGCCGCCTGGTCGACGATGGGCGCGCCGTCGCCGCCGGCCGGCTGGACGATGAAGTCCGCGCCGACGGACTTGTCGAGTTCCTCTTCGGCCGAGGCGACCATGGAGGAGCCGACGACCGAGAGGCAGGCGACCAGGGCGAGGCCGACCATGAGCGCGGCGCCGGTCGCTCCGGTGCGGCGCGGGTTGCGCAGCGCATTGCGTTCGGCGAGCCGTCCCACGGGGCCGAACATCCGCAGCATGACCGCGCTCAGCACCCGGACCACGAAGCCGGCCAGCAGCGGGCCGATCACGATGAAGCCGATCAGGGTGAAAAGCACGCCCGCGCCGAGGAGGGGCGAGCCCTCGCTCGCCTTGTCGGCCCTGGTCGCGGCGAGCAGCGCGGCGCCGCCGGCCAGTGTGAGGACCAGGCCGAGCGCGGCCCGGACCCGGCCCGCGCGGCCGTCCGCCGGGGTGCCGGACTCGCGCAGGGCGGCCATCGGGGAGACCTTTCCGGCCCGGCGGGCCGGGAAGTACGCGGCGACGACGGTGACGACGATGCCGAGCACGAGGCCGACCACGGGGGTCGTCCAGGCGACGGTGAGGTCCTCGGTGGAGAGCTCCATGCCCATGGCGCCCATGAGCTTCATCAGGCCGACGGCGAGACCGACGCCCGCGCCCACGCCGAGGAGCGAGCCGACGACGCCGAGGAACAGCGCCTCGATCAGCACGGACCGATTGACCTGCTTGCGGCTGGAGCCGATGGCCCGCATCAGGCCGATCTCACGGGTGCGCTGGGCGACCAGCATCGAGAAGGTGTTGACGATCAGGAAGATGCCGACGAGGAGGGCGATCCCGGCGAAGCCGAGCATCGCGTACTTCATGACGTCGAGGAAGGAGCCCATCGAGTCCTTGCTGGACGCCGCCGACTCCTCCTGCGTCCGGAGCTCGTACGCGGAGGTGTCGCCCAGTGCCGTGGCAACGTTCTTCTTCAACTGCTCGTCGGACACGCCCGCTTCGGCGGTGACGGAGATCGCGCTGAAGGCATCGGGCCCGCCGAGCAGCTTGGTCTGCGCGGTGTCGGTGTCGAAGTAGACGACGGCGGCGCCGGGGTTGGTGACCTTGAAGGTGGCGATGCCGCTGATCCGCGCCAAGATGTCGCCGTTGGCGGTGATGGTGCGCAGTTCGTCGCCGAGCTTCAGGTGGTGCTTCTCGACGGTGTCGGCGTCGACCATGACCTCGGTCGGGCCGCGCGGTGCGTGGCCGGAGGAGATCTCCATCGAACGCAGCGCGTTCCTGGTCCAGTTGCCCGCGATCGTCGGGCCGCCCGAGGTCGAGCCCATGTTCTTGTCATGGCGGTCGACGACGGTGACGGACGCACTGGAGACGACGCCCTCGGCCGCCTTCGCGCCGGTGGCCTCCGCGGCCTGCCCGACGGCGGACGCGGGGACCGTGACGGGCTTGCCGTTGCCCGGGAGCCGGTCGTCCTTCTCGGGCGCCTTCGGGACGACCGTGACATCGGCGGCGGTCGCGGCGAAGAGCTTGTCGAACGTGGTGTTCATGGTGTCGGTGAAGACGAGCGTGCCGCACACGAACGCCACCGACAGCAGGACCGCGACGGCGGAGAGCGCCATGCGTCCCTTGTGGGCGAAGAAGTTCCGCCTCGATGTCTTCCAGACGGTCATGACGTCCGCCCGCGCGAGTCGAAGTCCTTCATCCGGTCGAGGACCTGGTCGGCCGTGGGGTCCAGCATCTCGTCGACGATGCGCCCGTCGGCGAGGTACAGCACCCGGTCCGCGTAGGAGGCGGCGACCGGGTCGTGGGTGACCATGACGATGGTCTGGCCCAGCTCGTCGACCGACCTGCGCAGGAAGCTCAGCACCTCGGCACCGGCCCGCGAGTCCAGGTTCCCGGTGGGCTCGTCGCCGAAGATGATCTCGGGCCGGGCGGCGAGCGCCCGTGCCACCGCGACGCGCTGCTGCTGGCCGCCGGAGAGCTCGGTGGGCCGGTGCTTCAGCCGCTCGGCGAGACCGACGGTCTCCACGACCTGCCGCAGCCAGGCGGCGTCGGGCCTGCGGCCCGCGATGTCCATCGGCAGCGTGATGTTCTCCAGCGCGTTGAGCGTGGGGAGCAGGTTGAAGGCCTGGAAGATGAAGCCGATCCGGTCCCGGCGCAGCTGGGTGAGCTTCTTGTCCTTGAGCCCGGTGATCTCGGTCTCGTCGAGGAAGATCTGCCCCGAGCTCACGGTGTCCAGGCCGGCCAGGCAGTGCATCAGGGTCGACTTGCCGGAGCCGGACGGGCCCATGATCGCCGTGAACTGCCCGCGGGCGATGTCCACATCGACATGGTCGAGCGCGACGACCCGGGTCTCCCCGGCCCCGTACGCCTTGACGACCTGCCGCGCTCGCGCAGCCACGGCCGTACGCCCACCCGCCGCCCGACCGCCTCCCCTCGTCGAGGCGCTACGCACCGCACCTTCCCCTTCGCCCCCGTGCCCGGGAATGGTCACAGCCGTTGTCACGGTTTATCTCCTATGTCGGTCAGTGCTTGGAATGTGCTGGCGTACGCACAGAAGTCTGATGTCGGGAGCGGGTCCTGCGCACTGGTGCCCGGCGCAGTTTCCGGGTGGGGTTTCCCCCACCCCCGCCCCTGTGTCCCCCCGCGCCCCAGCGGGATTCAGCCGCTTTTCGCGATGTAGGAATACGGTAAGGAACGGGCCCCCGCCGCCACGTCCTCCGCCGGGAGGAAGCACCCCCGGCCAGAAGTAAGGAGCTCCCCCTAAGGGTCTCGACCCCTGGGTGGAGGACCTTGTCAGGGACTGGACCCAGGGGTGCGGCGGCCGTCGCCGCACGGCCGCGTTCCGGAGCGCACCCCACGCCCGGCCGCCACCTCCCATGCACGGGGCCTCACGCAACTGAGCCATTACCGTGGGTAATTCAGGCCACCCTCTCCCCAACTGCCGTACTCACGAGTAATGTTCGCGCTTCCGACCGCACCAGCACTCCTGCCTTGCCGTCCAGACCAGGACCCGAGCCACGCAAGGAGCAGCACCCCGATGTCGCACGGAAACACGCCCCCGTCCCTTCACCACCCCGACTATCTGCTCCCCTGGCAGAGCTCGGAACGGACATCGCCCGACCCGCCGCCGGACCCGGCCGGCGCCCCCGCACCCGCCCCCGGCCGCCACAGCGATCTGCGCCGGCTGCGCACCGCGTACCGGCTGCTGCGGCGCGTCGCGGCACTGACCGCGCTCGGCTACTTCGTGGTCTTCCTGCTGCTCTCCGGATTCGCCAAGGAACTGCTGGACACCGAACTGTTCGGCGGTCTCAACATCGGCCTGGTGCTGGGGCTCTGCCAGCTCCCCGTGACCCTGGTCGCGATCGTCGTGTACGAGCGGACCGCGCGGCGCACGGTCGACCCGCTCGCCGCCCGGATCCGAAGAGCGGGAGCGGCCCGGTGAACGGATTCAACAACTCCGCCCAGTCGATGTCCCTGGTGGTCTTCCTCGCCGTGGGCACCGTTGCACTGCTGCTCTGTGTGATGACCGGCCCGGACCGCGACGACCTCGACGAGTTCTACACCGGCTCCCGCACGCTCTCGCCCATGCAGAACGGCCTCGCCCTCGCGGGCGACTACCTCTCCGCGGCCACGGTGCTCGGCACCACCGGCATCATCGCCCTCACCGGCTACGACGGGATGATCCTCGCCCTGAGCATCACTCTCTCGCTCGTCCTGCTGATGTTCCTGCTCGCCGAACCACTGCGCAACGCGGGCGGGTTCACCATGGGCGATGTGCTGGTGCGCCGCGCCCCCGGCCGCGCGGTCCGCATCACCGCCTGCGCGGCCACCCTCGCCGCACTCGTCCCGATGATGATCGTCCAGCTCGCCAGCAGCGGCGATCTGCTCGCCTTCATCCTCGGCTTCGACACCTCGGGGTTCCGCACCGGCGCCATCATCGGGCTCGGCACCCTGATGATCGGCTACGCGGCCATCGGCGGCATGAAGGGCACCTCGCTGATCCAGATCGTGAAGACGGTGGTCCTCTTCGTGGCCGCCCTCACCATCGCCGTACTGATCATGAACCGGTTCGGCTGGAACACGGACTCGCTGCTCTCGGCCGCCCGGCAGAGCAGCGGAGCGGGCGCCGAGTACCTGCGCTCGGGGCTCCAGTTCGACGGCAGCGGACTGGACATGGTCAGCTCCGAACTGACCGTGGTGCTCGGCGCCGCCTGCCTGCCGCATGTCGCCATGCGGATGTCGGGCGCCCGCTCCACGCAGGCCGTCCGGCGCTCGATGTCCTGGGCGGTCGGCGTGGTCGCGGCGATCTGCCTGCTGCTCGTCGTGATCGGCTTCGGCGCGGGGGCCCTCGTCGGCCACGAGGTCATCACCGGCGCCGGGGCGTCCGGGAACAGCGCGATCCTCCAGATCAGCGGAGAGGTCGCGAACGGTACGCAGATGGGGGCCCTGATCATCACGACGATGACGACGGCGATCTTCCTCACCCTGCTCGCCTCGGTCGCCGGAATGATCCTGTCCTGCGCCAACTCCCTCGCCCACGACCTCTTCGCGCACGGCCTGCACGGGGTGCGCGACCCCGACCGCAAGCCGCTGCCCGGCCTGTCCGAGATGCGTACGGCACAGATCTCGGCGATCGTCGTCGGACTGCTCACCACCGTTCTCGCCGTCATCGCCAGGCACTGGAACGTACAGGCGCTGGCGACGCTCTCGTTCTGTGTCGGCGCGTCCGCGTTCGCCCCGGCGCTCATCTACAGCATGTTCTGGCGGCGCTTCACCCGCACCGGACTGCTCTGCACTCTCATCGTCGGCACCCTCACCACGCTGGCGCTGATCACCGGCACCAATCTGGTCTCCGGCTCACCCGCCTCGGTCTTCCCCGACCACGACTTCAACTGGTTCCCGTACACCACCACCGGGCTCGTCTCCATCCCGGCCGGATTCCTGGCGGGCTGGCTGGGAACGGTGCTCCCCCGCCACACCGCCCCCGCGGCACGCCGGCTCTACCAGAGCGAGGAGCCCCGGATCCTGGCGGGTGTGCAACCGGCGCCCCGGCGCTGAACACGGCAGCCGGGCAGCGGCCTTTACGGCGCGCGGGGGCCCACCCCCTGCGCGCCGGTCAGGAGTTGCGCCACAGCTGGGCCGGCTCCGAGGGGTTGCACGCCGCCGACTGGAAGCCGATGCTGCTGAACATCTGGAGGCAGACGCCCTCGGCGACGTTCACCAGGGTGTGACCGCTCGACGTCTTGGTCCCGATCCGCCAGATCTGGGATTCGGAGGAGTTGCAGGTCTCGGCCGACAGCCCTGCGTAGCCGTTCAGCCTGAGGCAGTTGCCGGTGCCCTGGCCGACGAGCTTGAACCTGCCGTCGGAGGTGGGCTTGTACGTCCACTTGTAGTAGAGGGTGGCCCCGTTGTGCGCAGGCTCGCCGCACACCGAGTTCATGAGCATGGAGCCGCTGTACGGGGAGGCGGACTCGCCCAGGCACCGCTTGTTGGACGCGTTCTTGAGGTAGTACTGCCCCGAGGGTGCCGGGACCTGTCCCCCGCCCGAGCCGGAGCTCGAACCGGAGCTCGAACCGGAGCCGCCCGAGGTCTGGGAACCGCCGGATGCGGAGCCCGAACCGGAACCCGAGCCGCCGCCCGAGGGGTCGGAACCACCGCCGTCACCGGCTCCACCCACATCACCGGCACCGTCGGTGCCGGCAGAACCGGAGCCCCCGGCTCCGCCAGCTCCACCCTTCCCGTCCTCGCCGCCCTTGGACTTGTCGGCGGAGCCGCCCGGCGAGGCGGAGCCCGATCCGGGCCTGGAACCGGGCGAGCGGGAGGGCGACTTCGCGGGATCCGAGGAACCACCACCCGCCGCCGATCCGGACGGCCCGACGGTGATCGACGGCGCCGCGGCATCGGAGTCCGCATCGGACCGGCCCATCTGGTACGGCCCGAGTGCCAGGGTCAGCGTCGTGCCCGTGGCCACCACGACGGGGATCACGACGAGCAGCACCCGCGGGCGGCGCCTGCGCGGTTTCTCGGGGACGGCGCCGGTCGTCCCGACGTCCGGCAGGGAAGGCACCACGGCGGGGGCGGACTCCTCCGCCCCCGCCGGTTCGGGCTCCTCGGGCGGCGGCGGGTTCGCCGCGAACGCCGCCCGCTCGGTGATCCGGTCCGTCACGGCCGGCGGCCACGGCGCAGTGACCGCGGCGGGCACCCGTTCGTCGGCGATCTCGAAGATCTCGGCGGCCGTCGGCCGGTCCGCGGCGTTCTTGGCGAGACAGGACTCGACCAGGGCGGCCAGGGCCGGATCGAGGTCCGGCAGACGCCCGAGGTCGGGTTCGGTGTGCACGATGCGGTAGAACAGGCCCGGGCCCGACCCGTCGCCGAACGGCGGGCGGCAGTTCGCCGCGAAGAGCAGCAGGCCGGCCAGCGCGAACACATCCGCCGCACCCGTCAGATCCCGCTCGGCCAGGGCCTGTTCGGGAGCCATGTAGGCGGGTGTCCCGATGACCATCCCGGTCCTGGTCACCCTGGACTGGTCGGCCGCGCGGGCCACTCCGAAGTCGATCAGGGTCACACCGTCGAGCGTCAGCATGACGTTGGAGGGCTTCAGGTCCCGGTGCACCATCCCCGCCGCGTGCACCGCCCGCAGACCGCCGGCCGCGTCGCGCAGCAGCCGCCACAGGCTGTCCGCGGGCAGCGGGCCCTCGTTCAGCCGCAGCGCGTCGCTCAGGGTGATGCCGGGGATGTACTCCGTGGCGAACCACGGCGGCTGCGCCGTGCGGTCACTGGCCAGCAGCCGGGCGCTGACCCCGGACGGCAGCTTGGCGAGATTGTCGAGCTCGTGCCCGAAGTGGGACAGGAAGTCCTTGTCCGCTGCCAGCACCGGCAGCACCTGCTTGACCGCCGCGTACCGCCCCGCCGACGCGCCGAGATAGACCCGCCCCATCCCGCCGGTACCCAGAATCCCGAGCAGTCTGAAGGCGCCGATCCGCCGGGGGTCGTCCGGCTCCGTCGGCTTGGCTCCGCTGCCCAGCAAAGGTGACTCTTTTTCAGCTCCCCCGCGCATGGCGCCAGATTAGCCCAGCCTCGAACGGGCGCACGACAATTCCTCGGCCACACAAGCGACTTGGGAGAGGAGCCGGCCGGATCAGTCCTCCGCCGGTGTCACCCGCCCGGTGAGCGCCGCGAGCGAATTGCGTACGTGCGCCATGTGCGCCTGCACCTCCTCGCGGCCCTCCTCGTGCTCCCGCACGATCCGCTCCGTCTCCCGGACCACCCGCTCCTCACGGACCCTGGCCTCCGCGATCAGCTCCGCGGCCCGCGCCTCGGCGTCCTCCTGGCCGTGCCGCGCGGCCTCCTCGGTCTCCGCCAGCGCCCGCCGCGCCTCGGCCAGGCGGGCCTCGGCCTGAGCGGTCAGCTCGTCGTGGTGCGCCGACTGGGCGGCCTCGGCATCGGCCACCTCACGCTCGGCCGTCTGCCACCGCTCGGCGTGCTCCTGCTCCTGGTGGGCGAGGACGCTCTCGGTGCGGCGGATCGTCTCGACCATCATGGACTCCGCCCGCTCCCGTACCTCCGTGGCCTCCTCGCGGGCCTCGGCGACGGTCGCGTCGGCGGTGCTCCTCGCCGCGGACAGCGCCTCGTCGGCGTAGGTCCCGGCCGCTGCCCGCATGGCCTCGGAGTCCGCCCGCGCCGAAGCCCGGATCCCGCGGCCTGCCTCCTGAGCCGCGTCCCACAGCTCCTGCGCCTCCTCCTGGGCGGCGCCCCGTACGGCCTCCCCCTCGCCCTCGGCGAGCGCCCGGATCTGCTGGGCCCGCTCGCTCAGCGACTCGTAGTTCTGCGGGGCGAGCGTGGCGACGACCTCGCTCAGCCGTACCGACTCCGCCGACGCCTCCTCCACCAGCGCGGTCAGCCGGGACACCTCGTCCAGCGCCGCGTCCCGCTCCGCCGTGAGCCCGGCCACCGCGCGGTCCACCTGCTCCGGGTGGTAGCCACGTCCCCGTCCGCCGACGAAGCCATGTGCGGACACCGGTGCAGAACTCATCCTTGAAGCCTCTTTCCGACTCTCCGACCATCAGCAATAGGTCAAGGATGCGGCAAATGGCACAGAAGTCGGAATCGACCAGCTGCTTTCCGGTCGGAAGCGACAGGCATCACAGACGACACGGGCAACACAGACAACACGCGGCACACAGCACGGTGCCCGGCCCCCTCGCGGGAGCCGGGCACCGTACGCAGAACCCGCCGAGTCAGATCAGCCCGTCCCACATCTGTTCGAGCAGCACGGACCACCAGCTCTCCGGCGACGCCAGCGCCGCCGCGTCCAGCGACACCAGCTGGGCCTGGAAGTCGACCGTCCAGCGGCCCGCCTGCTCCGGGTTGAGCCCGAAACGCAGCCGCCACATCCGGCCGAGCAGCGCCATCGAACGCTGGAACTCCGGCAGCCCGGTGTTCACGAACTGCGGCGCCACCGACTGACCGCCCGGCCCTGCCTCGACCGGCACGGCCACGATGTTCGCGGTCCCGTACTGGACACAGATCGCCCGCCCGAAGTCGGACCCCATGACGAGGTACGACCCCGCGTCGGGGGCGGCCTGCACCTGGCGCTGCGCGGCGAGCTCGGCCAGCGTCGGCACCACCGGCTGACCGGGCTGCGCCCAGAAGAACGGCCCGAAATCGGCGGGCAGCCCTGCCCACACCAGCGTGCGCGCCACGGTCTCGGGCACACCCTGACGGGAGACGGCACGCTGGTCGAAGCGGCAGATGCCCTGCGGCCCGAAGGTCTGCAGCAGTTCGTCCGCGATGGCCTCCGGCGGCACCGCCATCGCGGGCGGCATCTGCGGCAGCGGGGCGCGCACCGGCGCCGGACGGGCCGGGCCGTCCGCCACCTGGTGCAGCTCGCCCTGGTGGGTGAGCAGATGCTGCATGCCCTGCTGACGGCTGGCGTGGTCGGTGCCGTACGGGGCGACGCTGGTGATGCGTACCTGCGGCCAGGTCTCACGGATCATCCGCGCGCAGTAGCCACCGGGCAGCTCGCAGGACTCCAGCTCGGTGTGCAGCTCGATGACCTGCTGCGGCGGTACGTTCATCGCCCGCAGCTCGTGCAGCATCTGCCACTCGGGGTGCGGGGTGCCGGGTGCCGAGCGCGGCCCGGCAGCGGCAGACCCTGCGCCATCAGCATCGCGGGCCAGATCACCGCGTGGAAGCGGAGGATGTCCTTGCCCACCAGGTGCACATCGGC
>NZ_JBSFET010000058.1:0-39077 GCF_053594575.1 Streptomyces sp. NPDC001880 | reverse complement strand
CATCGGCCATCGGCCATCGGCCATCGGCCATCGGCCATCGGCCATCGGCCATCGGCCATCGGCCATCGGCCATCGGCCATCGGCCATCGGCCATCGGCCATCCGCCATCGGTCGTCGCGGCGTCAGTCGCGGCGGGGGCCGATCACGGTGTTTCCGTCGTGGACGGTGATCGCCAGGGCCGGGCAGATGTCGGCGGCGTCCAGGATCCGTTCGTCCGGCTCGATCCCCTCGGCCCGTGCGCGGGCGTGTTCGCCGTCCAGGGCGAACACCTCGGGGACGGTCCCGGCGCACATGCCCGAGCCCTGGCAGAGCTGGGGATCGACGCGTACGTTCCAGGTCATGGCGGTCACCACTCCACCGGCATGACGCGCGGGCCGCGCACCAGCATCTCGGACTTCCAGGTCACGTCGCCGGCCAGGCGCAGCTCCGGGAAGCGGGTGATGAGGGCGTACAGCGCCTCCTGGAGTTCCAGCCGGGCCAGCGGGGCGCCCAGGCAGTGGTGGACCCCGTGGCCGAATCCGAGGTGCTGGTTGCCCTCGCGGGCGATGTCGAGCACGCCCGGGGCGGCGAACCGCAGGGCGTCGCGGTTGGCGGCGCCCACGGCGACCAGGACCGGGCTGCCCGCGCGGACGAGGGTCCCGCCGACCTCGATGTCCTCGGTGGCGTATCGGGGCTGACCGGCGCCGCTGCCCAGGGGTACGAAGCGGAGCAGCTCCTCCACCGCGTTCGGGACGAGTTCGGGCCGGGCCCTGAGCCTGGCCAGCTGGTCCGGGTGGTCGAGGAGGGTGAGGACGAAGTTGGGGATCTGGGACGCGGTGGTCTCGTGCCCCGCCACCAGGATGCCCACGCACAGATCGACGAGTTCGAGCTCGGAGAGCCGGTCGCCGCCGTCGCGGGCCTCGATGAGCGCCGTCATCAGGTCGTCCTGCGGCGACCGGCGGTGCTGGTCGATCAACCCGGCCATGTAGGCGCGCAGTTCGTCGCGGCTCGCCTCGAACTCCTCGGCGGTGAGGGAGCTGGTCGACAGCGCGTCGTCGCTCCACACGCGGAAGCGCGGCCGGTCCTCGGTGGGTACGCCCAGCATGCGGCAGATCACGGCGACCGGCAGTGGCAGCGCGAACAGGTCGACCAGGTCGGCGGGCGGTCCGGCGGTCTCCAGCTCGTCGAGGAGGCCGGCGGTCAGTTCCCGTACCTGGGGGCGCAGCTTCTCGACCTGGCGGACGGTGAACGCCTTGGCGACCAGGGAGCGCAGCCGGGTGTGGTCCGGCGGGTCCATGCCCAGGATGCCGCCGTCGCGCTGCCCCTCGGACTGCCGGGGCTCGTCGTGCGAGGCGGCGGCGGCCCGGCTGAAGCGCTGGTCGCCGAGGACGAGCCGGGCGTCGGCATAGCGGGTGACGAGCCAGGCCGGTTCGCCGTACGGCATCTGGACCTGTAACAGGCCCTGCCGTTCGCGTACCTGCTCATAGGCGTCCGCGAGCTGGAGCCCATCTGGGGTGTTGAAGGGATAGGCGAGGGGTGCGATGTCTGCGGTCGTCACTGCGGCCTCCCGGATGTAAGCAGCTGCTTACAACGGTAGGAGCGGCCTTCGTGGGCAGTCAACGACGCTTTACGGCCGTTATCCTGACGGACCGTCCGAGAGGAATGCCGCCATGGAGTCCGCTGCCGTCCCCCCGTCCGAAGAGCGCCGCAGGGACGCCGCGGCCACCCGCCGACGGCTGCTGGAGGCGGCCCGTGACCTGTTCGCGGAGCGGGGCTACGAAGGGACGACGGTCCGGAGCATCGCGGCACGGGCCGGGGTCAACCAGGCCCTGCTGTTCCGGTATTTCGGCTCGAAACGAGGTTTGCTGACCGAAGTCGTGGCGCTGGGCGGGCTGGAGCAGTTGCGGGCGACGCCGCCCGAGGAGCTCTTCGAAACCGCCTTGCGTTCGATGCTGACCCATAGCGCTGAGGGGACGGAGGACCGTTCCCTGGAGGTCTATCTGCGTTCGGTCGGGCGAGGCGACGAGGCGGCCGGAACCTTGCGGGAGCTGGGGGAGGAGTACCAGAGCGTGCTGGCCGGGATCTCCGGTGCCCCGGACGGTGCGCTCCGTGCCGATCTCGCCATGGCCTGGCTGCTGGGGATCGGCCTGATGCGGACGGTCGTCGCGCGCGAACCCCTGGCCGGTGCCGATCCGGACGATGTCTGCCGTCTCGTCCTCGGCACGCTCAGCCATCTGTGGGCGGCGGGGGAGGCGGGCGGCGGCGCGCAGTGGGGCGACAGAGATGCGGCCGGGTCCGGGACCTGAGCCCCGGACCCGGCCGCGTCAGCGGTCGTCGCGCGTTCAGCGGTTGTTGCGCTCGAAGGTGGCGAAGGCCGCCTCCTGGCGCCATTCGGTCGCCGCCTTCGGGTTGTCGGCGAGGTAGCGGGCACAGCGCGTGCTCGGGTGGTCGGTGCCCAGCCGGTTGCCCAGGCAGGCGGCGACCGGGCGGTAGCCGGACGGGGCGGAACCGGTGGCCCACAGGCTGCGGCCGTCGCGGAACGCGTACTCCAGCGAGGCGCGGGCCAGGTCCTTCAGCTCGACGTAGCTCAGGCTGTAGGTCTTGGCCGCGTACTGGTACTCGTGGCTGATGTCGACACGGGAGACCCCCGGGTCGTCGGTGGCCAGCACGATCGGGACACCGTAGCGGCGGTAGGCGTTGAACGGGTGGTCGTCGCCCGCGATGCCGAGGATCTGCTTGTTGCTGGAGAACGGCACCTCGACGGCCACCTTGCGCTTCGCCATCGTCCGGGCCAGCTGCCGCCAGTCGTCCTCGTGGACCAGGTCCACGCCGTGGCCGATGCGCTCGGCTCCGGCGACGAGGACGGCCTCGCGGATGTGGAAGGTCAGGTCCTCGGGCTTGACCAGGCCGGGGGCCAGCTCACCGGAGTGCAGGGTGAGGTGGGAGTCCGGGTACTGGCCGCGCAGGTACTTCAGCATCCGCATCTGGAGGCTGTAGTCGGCCAGCGCGGTCGCCCCGTCCTCGGGCTGTACGAGGTTGACCGCGAGGAACCTCGGGTCGCGCTCCGCCAGTCGCATGCCGACCGCCATCTGTGTGAACACCCGTGCCGGGGAGCTGCCCCGGGACACCTGGGAGATCCACCTGACGGGGAGCCGGCAGCCCGGGTCGGGGCGGGCCGTGTCGCAGTGCGCGGCTTCCCGGAACTGCACGTCGGTGTCGTCGGCCTCCTGGACCGCCTCGTCCACCACCCGGTCGAGCTGTCCTCCGGCCACCAGCTTGCGGTGGAGGGCGGCCGGATCGGCGTCGTAACCCACCTTGTCGGCAAGCTTCTTGGCGCTGTCCGACGCGGGGGAGACCAGGGTCTCCAGATAGAACTGGTTCTGCTCGACCACGGTGTTGGCCACGTTGGCCAGCATCTTGCCGCGGGTGTACCAGGTGGCCATGCTGAACTTGCCGAACGTGTCGAAGAAGTGGTCGTGTCCCGACTCGCCCGCCGGGAAGTCCTGCATGGACCAGGCCCGGATGATCCGTTGGCGGAACGCGGCGTCGCTCTGCGCGTCGATCGCGGGCCTGGTGCCCGGCCCGCACGGCGGCGCCACGGCCGTCGTCGTCGCGTCGATGCACAGCCCGCTCTCGCCCGCGAGCTGGATCAGATACTCCGTCGTGACGGCGCCCGACAGGTGGTTGTGGAGGTCGCCGCCCTTGGGCAGCGCCTTGAAGAATGCTTTCAGCTTCTCCGGCCTGCCCTGCAGCGAGGCGAGGTGCGCGGAGGTCCTGGCCTCCGCCGGGGTGACGGGTCGGTGCAGCGTCTGGGCTGTGGGACGCGGCGCCGGGTCCTTCGTGGGGGCGGCGGCGGCCGGGATCGCCGGAAGAAGGGTCAGTACGGCGAGCGCGCCGAACCCGGCTGTGCGCAGCGACTTGGGACGGTGTGCCGTCCGGAATGTTGAGATCACCGCCGAATGATTGCGTTCGCGGGGGGTCATTCCTTGCCCAAACCGTATGTATGGCCTGAAACCTCCACTCGTTCGAGCGATTCCCGCCTTTCTTCTCCCCGACCGGCGGGCGGGGGTCGCCCACTGGTGCGCGCGGATGACGGATGTGGTACCAACCGCCGTGTAGCGGGCGGTAGTTGGGGCCATCTGCTAACGCATTCGGGTGGAACGTGTGCGGGTGGGCGCCGGGCACACGGCCGAGGGGCGGGGCGGCTGGGCGTTGCCCCCGTCCCTGTTGATCGCACTGGTGGGCCCGTGCGCACCGACGGCGCTCGTCGATGTCACCCTCCGCGCGGCGGTGGCGGAGACCAGGTGTTCTTGACGTCGATCGCCTCGCATGACAACTCCCTGTGACAGATGTGCGGTTGTTGGTTCTGCGCCTCTTCCTGGTCGGCGGCGCGTTGGACACGCTGGGTATGCATTGTCATTACTCAGCGTGGAAAGGGATGGGTCATGACGATCAAGGAACGGCGCAGCACGGCGGAGGGCAGAGTGCGGACAGCAGAGGAAGTGGTGGCACGGCTGAAGGAGGGTTTCTCGGGTGTCGGGATCACGTTGCCGTCGTTGCGGATCGACCCGGTGTCCTGTGCGGGGAGCGACCCGGTGTCGGCGCTGGTCGACCTCGGCCGGTGCAACCTCGACACGGCGCTGCGGCTGAGCATGGTGCTGGAGGCGCAGGGGCAGGGGCAGGGGCAGGCCGGTCATGACGGATGAGGGGATCGAGCCGTGCGCTCCGGAACCGGGGTCGTTCGCGGTGGACACCCGGGACGGGCGGGTGGGGCGCGTGATGGGGAGCGTCGGGCCGTACGTGCAACTGCGGGCGCCGGGTGGTGGGGCGGAGTGGGAATGCCCGCCGGAGTTGGTGCGCCCGGCCCCGCTGGGGGAGGTGCTGCGGGCCCGGGTCCGGGAGGTCAACAGGGAGGGGAGGCTGCCGTGAAAGCGCCGGGGCGCCGGGTTTGACCTGGCGTCGGGCGTGCGGAAGGGCGACGCCCCGGTCGGTCGGGTGCCGCCCTTCGACCGGGGCGCCGAGGTCCGGTCGATGCTGCTTGTGGAGCAAGGACTTCGCGTTGTGGAGCAAGGGCTTCGCGTACGGGCTTCGAAGTCCGGGGGCAGCGGACGAGGCCGGGCAGGAAGGGGCTGCCGGCCTCGTCGGGACATTCCTCGACGCGGGGCGGCGTCGCGTCACGGACCTCGATGGATGGCGTAAGTCGAAGGAGTGGACCGCCTCCGGGGCGTGGACGGCGCCGCGGACCCGGAGACCAGCGACCCGATGGACGCGGCGGACGCGCTGCTCGTCGTCGAGGTCACATCGAAGGGCAACGCCCGTGACGACCGGACGAAGAAGTACCGCGCCTATGCGCGGGCGGGCGTGCCGATGTATCTGCTGATCGACCGGTTCGACACACGTGGGGCGATGGCCACGCTGTTCACGGAGCCCAACGAGGACGGGACGTACAAGCACTCCGACCCGGTGCCGTTCGGGAAGCCGCTCACCTTGCCCGAGCCGTTCGGTACGACACTCCTCACGGATGAGTTCCCGGTCTGATCAGCCGGCGCGCATGGCTGAGGGGCGGCACCCGACGCCGGATGCCGCCCCTCATTCGTGTACGCGTACCGGAGGTCAGACCCCGGCCGGTTCCTTCGTCGGGCTGTCGGGGTCGGTTGTCGGGGCCGTCGGGCCGCCCGTTGCCGCGACCGTGGATTCGGCCGGTTCCTGCGAGACGTTGAACTCCGCCAGCAGGTCCTTGCTGAAGCCGAAGAAGTACGTTGCGAGGAACCCGGCGAGGTAGCCGACCAGCAGGCCGCCCGCGTAGATCGCGACCGTCGTGCCCAGGCCGTGGTTGCCGTCGAGGAGGGGGAACAGGGCCCAGCCGGACGGGCCGATGGCCGTGGAGCCGACCTCGTCGCCGAGCTGGTTGAACAGGCCGATGAAGCCGCCGCCGAACGCGCCGCCCACGCACGCCGTGATGAACGGCCGGCCGAGCGGGAGGCTGACGCCGTAGATCAGGGGCTCGCCGACACCCAGCAGACCGGCCGGGAGGGCGGACTTGATGGTGCGGCGGATCGACTCGTTGCGCGGGAGGCGGAAGTAGACCGCCGTGGCCGCGCCGACCTGGCCGGCACCCGCCATCGCGAGGATCGGGAGCAGCACGGTGTAGCCCTGCTGCTCGATGAGGGTGGTGTGGATCGGGATGAGCGCCTGGTGCAGGCCCAGCATCACCAGGGGCAGGAAGAGGCCGCCGAGCACGAAGCCCGCGCCCGCGCCGCCGTTGGAGAGCAGCCAGTCGGCGAACGTACCGATGGCGGTGGAGACCTCGCCGGCCACGTACATCAGGCCGAAGACCGTCACCAGGCCGGAGATCAGGACCGTGAGCGTCGGGGTGACCAGTACGTCGAGTGCTTCGGGCACCCAGCGCCGGCACCACTTCTCCACGTACACCGCGAGCGCCGCCGCACCGAGCGCGCCCAGCACACCGCCCTGCCCGGGGGAGAGCTTCTGGCCGAACGCCTCGATGTTCGCGACCCCCGGGAAGACGATGATCGCGGCGACCGCACCGCCCAGGATGGCCGTACCGCCGAACTCCTTCGCCGTGTTGTAGCCGACGAACACGGCGATCAGCGCCATGAAGCCGGACGCTATCGCGGCCAGGGCGGGGGTGACCGAGGTCAGCCAGCCCAGGTTCACCAGCAGGCCGTTGAGGCCGGCGATGATGCCGCAGCCGATGAGGGCAGGGATCAGCGGGACGAAGATGTTCGCGATCTTGCGCAGGAACAGCTTGAACGGGGTGGCGTTCTTCGCCTTCCGCGCCGCCTTCATCGCGGCACCCTGGGCGGCCAGTTCGTCCGCGGATGCGGACGCGGAGGCAGGGGCCGGGCCGGACGCGGGGGCCGCCGCCCGGCCCTCCTCGACCAGCTGCTCGAACTCCGGGGTGACCCGGGCGACGGTGCCGGGGCCGAGGACGATCTGGTACGTGTCGTCCTCGACCACACCCATGACGGCGGGGACCGCCTTCAGGGCCTCGTCGTCGACGAGCGAGCGGTCGTGCAGACCCAGCCGGAGCCGGGTCATGCAGTGGGCGATTGAGCTGACGTTCGCTGCGCCACCGACGAGCGGAAGGATCGCGGCGGCGGTGGCGCGGTTCTTGTCTTCTGTTGCCATGGTGCTTGGGCCTTGCTGTTGCGGGGGTGGAACAGGTGGGTCAGGCGGCGCGGGGGGCGGCCGCGAGGGCGGCACGGAGGTGGCCGTCGGACGCGGTCAGCAGGGCGGCGGCGGTGGGGCCGTCGACCTGGCCGAGGATGGTGAGGATGGCGTTCTTCACCTCCCCGTCGGTCGCGGCGAGCGCGGCCTCGATCTCCTCGTCGGACGCCCCGGTGGCGAGCGAGACGATCCGGCGGGAGCGGGCGCGCAGCTTCTCGTTGGAGGCGCGGACGTCGACCATCAGATTCCCGTACGTCTTGCCGAGCCGGATCATCGTGATCGTCGAGATCATGTTGAGGACGAGCTTCTGGGCCGTGCCCGCCTTGAGCCGGGTGGAGCCGGTGAGCAGCTCCGGGCCGACGACGACCTCGATGCCGTGCTCCGCCGCGGCGCCGAGCGCGGAGTCCGCGTTGCAGGACAGCCCGATGGTCAGCGCGCCCTTCCTGCGGGCGTGCTCCACGGCGCCGATCGCGTACGGCGTACGGCCGGAGGCGGAGATGCCGACCACGGTGTCGTCGGCGGTGAGCTCCAGGGCGTCGAGGTCGGCGGCGGCCAGATCCTTGCTGTCCTCGGCGCCTTCGACGGCCTTGACCATGGCGGTGGGGCCGCCCGCGATCAGGCCGACGACCTCGGAGGGGTCGGTGTTGAAGGTGGGCGGGCACTCGCTGGCGTCGAGCACGCCGAGCCGGCCGGCGGTGCCCGCGCCCGCGTAGATCAGCCGGCCGCCGCGGGCCATGCGTTCCGCGGTGCCGTCGATGGCGGCGGCTATCTCGGGCAGCCGGGCACCGACGGCGGCCGGGACGGACTGGTCCTCGCCGTTCATGATGCGGGCGATCTCAAGCGTGCCGAGCCGGTCGATCTCGGCGAACTCGGGCCGGAACGCCTCGGTGGTGAGCCGTGCGAGCTGGGCGCGCAGCTCGCCGTAGCCGTCGGAGGCGGTGGGGTCGGCGTCGGTGGAGGTCATGGAGGGCGGCTCTGCTTTCTCGGTCTCGTACGGCTCGGCGGGTGCGGGGGTTCGCGGATCGGCGGTCCGGTCAGCGCGGGCGTGGGGCGTGGCGGTGGGCCAGCGCCTCGTAGGAGGCGGCGAGGGCAGGTGCCGCCGTCTCGTACGTGCGCTGCGCGACGCCTATGAACAGGCAGTCGACGACGAGGAGCTGGCTCGTACGGCTCGACATGGCGGCGGGGCGCAGCTCGCTCTCCCGGGCGGTGGACGTGGTCAGTACGTGGTCGGCGTACTGGGTGACGGGGCCGTCGGGGCGGCCGGTGATCGCGATCGTCGTCGCGCCGCGGTCGAAGGCGACCCGCAGCGGCTCGATGACGTCGACCGTGGAGCCGGAGTGCGTGATCGCGATGGCCACATCGCCGGAGCGGAGCTGCACGGCATTGGTCACCGCGAGGTGCGGGTCCGTGTGGGAGTGCGCGATCAGGCCGATCCGGGCCAGCTTCTGCGCGAGGTCCTGGCCGACGAGGGAGGAGGCACCCACGCCGTAGATGTCGATCCGCCGGGCGGTGGCGGCGGCGGCCACGGCGGCACCGAGCTGGACGGTGTCGAGCCCCGCGGCCGTGTCGGCGAGGGTCTGCTGCTCGTCGTAGGCCAGCTTGGCGACCACATCGGCGATCGGGTCGTCGACCGCTATGTCGGCGGTGACGGAGGGGGCCCGGCCGGACTGCTGGTGCGCCGCGAGCCCGGCGAGGGCCAGGCGCAGATCGCGGTAGCCGGGGTAGCCGAGGAGGCGGGCGGTGCGGACCACGGTCGCCTCGCTGGTGCCGGTGAGCTCGGCGAGACCGGTGACCGTGAGGGCTGCGCAGCCGGCCGGGTCACCGGCCACGGCCTCGGCGACGCGCTGCATGGAACGGGTCATGGAAGGCGCGAGCGTGCGCACCTTGGCCGCGAGGGCCGCCGGGGCGGGCGGGGAATCAGCGCTGAAACTTTCCTTCAGGTCATGGGTCACATTTGAAAGATATTTTCAACCGTGTTGCCCGTCAACCCCCCATTGGTCCCTTCTTCTTCGGTGCTTTGGTCACCGCCTCCTGCGCCGCTGCCTCCGACAGTGCGGAACGGGAAGCGGTGGGCGTGCGGGACTGCTTTGCGGGCGGGGTGACAATGGCCCCATGGAGATGAATCCCCTGGAACAGGCGTTGCACACGGCCCGCGCGCTGATCATGGCCGATCTTGCCGCGGGTGACGTCGCCGAGGCCGGGATCGTCTCGCTGGTCGAGGATGCGGTGACACACCGGCGCTGGTGGGTCGAGCAGTGGCCGGACGGCGCCGCTTTCGTGGTCGGGCTCGTGGCCCAGGACGTGCAGGACGCGCTGCTCGAACGATACGGGCGATGGCCGCTCTGCCCGGTCTGTGACGCGGGCGACCCGCACGCACTCGACGTCGAACCCGAACTGGGACCCGACCCGCACTGGGTGTGCACCAAGGCGGCCGTGGCCGTGGCGCCGGTCGGTTCGCTGAGCGGGATACTGCGCCGGTGACCGTCTACATCGATCCGCCGCAGTGGCCGGGCCACGGGCGGCTCTGGTCGCACCTGGTCAGCGATGTTTCCTTCGAGGAGCTGCACGCCTTCGCGGCGTCCATCGGCTGCCCGTCGCGCGCCTTCGAACGGGACCACTACGACATACCGGAGATGCGGTACGAGGACGCGGTGCGGGCCGGGGCGAAGGAGATCGGCTCGAAGGAACTCGTCCGCCGGATCACGGAGGCAGGGCTGCGGCGGCCCAAGGGACGGCCCGCGCCCGGCACCTGACGTACGGTGCCGGGCGCGGGTCAGCAGATGCCGGGCGGGCCGGGAGATGCCGGGCGGGTCAGCCGGCGGAAGTGCCCGCGTCCGCGCACGCCTCCGCGGCAGTACCCCGCTCCACGGCCGTCCCCTCCCGTGCGGGTGCGCCCTCCTTCGCGGACGCCCCCGACGACACCGCGCCGGGCGACCCCGTCACCCGGCGAGAGCTGCCCGTGCCCTGGAGGCGCAGCGAGAACACCACGGCCACCAGTGCCAGTACCGTCATCGCCGCTCCGGCCCACGCGGTCGCCGCGAAACCGAAGTCCGCGTCGATCACCGCGCCGCCCAGCCAGGGGCCGCTCGTGTTGCCCAGGTTGAACGCGGCCGTCGTCGTCGCGCCGGCCAGCGTCGGGGCGGCGCCCGCGACATTGAACATCCGGGCGTTCAGCGCCGGGGCCGTGTAGAACGACGACAGGCCCAGCAGGAACGAGAGCCCGACCGCCGCGACCTGGTTCGACGCGAACAGCGCCAGCGCGACCAGGAGGACCGTCGAGGCCGCGATACCGCTCATCAGCACCCCGAAGAGATGCGCGTCCGCGACCCGGCCGCCGATCGCCGTACCGACCAGCGCGCCGATTCCGAAGAGTGCGAGCACCCTCGGCACCCAGCCCGAGTCCAGCCCGGCGACATCCGTCAGCAGCGGGGCGAGATAGCTGAACGCGCAGAAGACACCGCCCGCGGCGAGCGCCGTGATCACG
Source organism: Streptomyces sp. NPDC001880 (assembly GCF_053594575.1). NCBI lineage: Bacteria > Bacillati > Actinomycetota > Actinomycetes > Kitasatosporales > Streptomycetaceae > Streptomyces > Streptomyces sp. NPDC001880. Next base: position 28,423 of record NZ_JBSFET010000058.1, on the reverse strand, counting down.
ATCGACAGCCACACCTGCCGGTCCCGGTAGATGTTCATCTCCTGCCCCAGCCGCGGCTTCTGTTCCGGCAGCGGAATGCGCGGAATCAGCGTCGTCACCCCGACCAGCGCCACGGCGGACGCCGCGCCCACGGCCCAGAACGCCGACCGCCAGCCGAAGTTCTCACCGAGGAACGCCCCCAGGGGCACGCCCAGCACATTGGCGATCGACAGACCGCCGATCATCACGGCCATCGCGCGGGCCCGCGCGTTCACCGGCACCATCGCGATGGCGACCGCCGCCCCCACCGCCCAGAACCCGGCACAGGCGAAGGCGCTCACCACCCGGGACGCGAAGAGCACCTCGTACGTCGGGGCCAGCGCGCCCGCGACCTGACCGAGGCCGAAGACGGAGATCAGGGCGATCAGCGTGGTGCGGCGTGGCAGCCGGAGCGTCGCCACGGCGAGCAGCGGGGCGCCGATCACCATGCCGATCGCGAAGGCGGATATGAGAAGTCCGGCACGGGGGATCGACACGTTCATGTCGTCGGCGATGGGCGGCAACAGCCCGGAGAGCATGAATTCGCTGGTTCCCAGGGCGAAGACCGAGAGACCCAGGATGTATACGGCCAGGGGCATACGAGAGCGGCGAACGGCAGAGTCGGGCATGACAGCTGCCAACAGCGGCCACGGCCCCGGCATTCCCCCCGCCGCCGCGGGTCAGTGGCTGAGCAGCTCCCATTCGGTCAGCAGGTTCTGCCGCGCCCGCGGCTCCCAGTGCTCCGCCCCGTGCGGCGTACGGAACAGCCGCGGCAGTCCGAGCAGCTGGCGCAGCACCGTGGCCCGCCCCTCCCGGAACGCGTCGTCGGGCACGAAACCGTACTCCTCGCGCACCTGCGCCGCGTAGGCCGCGTACTGCCTCGGGGCCGCCGCGAGAATGGCCAGATCCGCGTCGCAGAGCACCTCGCCGTTGGCATCGCCGTCCGCCGGGTCGTGGGTGACGGTCAGCCGCACCAGACGGGCCACCTCGGCGGTGACCCCCTCCGGTACACCGGCCTCCGGGAGGGCGCGCTCGGCCAGCGCGGCGCTGCGCTCCTCGTTCTCGGACCGGTCCGGCCGGTACACCGCGTCGTGGAACCAGGCGGCGAGGCGTACCGCGTCCGGGTCGGCCGCGTACCCGGCGAGCGTGTCGATGTGATCGAGCACCGCGACCAGGTGCGCGGTCGTGTGGTACCGCCGCTGCGGCTCGGCCCAGCGCGCCAGCAGATCGGCGGCGTACGGCAATGGATCGGGCCCGGCCACCGTGCCTCGGGCGCCGACGAGCGACGCCCGCCAGCGGTCACGGAGGGAGGCTTCGGCGCTGCCTGCCTCAAAGGCGCCGCTTCCGCGAGAGCTGTCGGTCATGGGACGACCCTAAGGGGTGCCCTGATCCCCCGGCGTGCGCACGACGACAGCTGCGGCACTTCGTCGCGTTGCCCGCATACGCCCGCATGGGCCCGAATGCGTCCGGTGGTGCCTCTCTGCCTTGCGTCGTGCCACGTCTGACGCCGCAGCATGGCCCGGCAGTCCCTGATCACCCAAGGTCAGCAGATCCACGCCGCAGCATGGCCCGGACTGTCCACCACGGCCGGCTTCGAGGCCGTCGCCGACATCCAGATCGACGCCATGGCCCAGGCGTTCGTCATCTCCGCCGGGAACCCGGTGGACGAGACGTGCCTGCAGTGGATGGAGTCCACCGTCGGACCGCAGAAGCACATCGCCGCGGGCGGCGGCTGATCGGCCGTGATTCCCCCTTTCAACCAGTACCTTGCCGGCCCGCACACCGGCCCTGGGGAGAAGCTCGTCACCGCCGAGATCGACCTCGCCGACATCGACGCCGTCAAGGTCTGGGTCGACTCCCGCGGCCACTACGCGCGATCGGAGATCCTCGGCCTGCGGGTCGACCGGCGCCCGCTCTGGCACGACGAAGGGCACCGTGAGTGGCCCGTCGCCCCGAGCAACGACACCGCCGACCCGGTGACCGGAACGGCCTGAGACAGGAGACCGACCTCGGGTGAATCGCCGCGTTCAATCCAGCTGTGGTGGCGTCGCTCCGTGCCGTCGCACGGACGGGAGCGCCAGTACCGCCCCGACCGCGGTCAGCTGCCACATCACACCGAATGCCAGGAGCCGGTCTGCCCCCACGGCGCCCGACACCGGTCCAGCCAGCGCCAGTCCGAGGGGTCCCAGCGCGAAGGCGCCCAGGCTGTCAAACGCGCTGATGCGTCCGCGGACCTCGGCGGGAATCTCGCGCTGTATGACGGTCGTCATCAGGGTGTTGCACGCCGCTGCCCCGACTCCTGCGGGGAATGCTGCCGCTGCCACGCATGCCAGCGGCAACCGCGCGGCCAGCGCGGCCGCCGGTAGTGCCCAGCCCGCGGATGCGGCCATGGACCAGGCGACTGCTCGACCGGGGTTCCTGCCGAGGAGCGCCAAGCCGCCGACGACCGAGCCCGTGCCGTACAGGGCCAGCACGAGACCCCAGGAACTCGCGCCGCCGAGCCGCTGCTGGGCAAGAGCCGGTCCCAGCACCAGGAACGGCGCCCACAGTACGAAATTGAACAGGCTGATGTGGAGGGTTGTGACCCACAGCCATGTGCGGGAGGTGAACTCCTTCCATCCGCGTCCCAGGTCGGTGAACAACCCGCGGCGGGGCGTGGCCGACTGCGACAGGTGTAGTCCAGCCAGGGCCAGGGCGCTCACGCCGTAACTGACCGCGTCGACCGCGATCACTGTGCCTGCGTCGGAAACAGCGACGAGCACACCGGCCAGACCAGGACCCGCGACCGAGGCGACTGCCTGGGCCATCTGCAGCAGCGAGTTGGCGTCCGCAAGGTCCTCCGCAGGGACCAGGCCGGGCACCAAGGCCGTCAGGCCCGGGCTGAACCCACCCTCGCCGATTCCGAGAACCACCGCCAGCGCGACAATTTCCCAGAGCCGCGCGCTGTGGGTGACCAGCAGCACGGCCAGGAGGCCCTGGGAGGCGAACCGGAGCAGATCCGCTGCCAGCATCACCGATCGGGCCCCGAGCCGGTCGGTTAACACGCCGCCGAGCAGCAGCACGGCCAGGACCGCCAGAATTCGCGCCGCCATCACCAGGCCGACGGCGTCGACCCCGCCGTCAGGCAGCTGTAGTGCGGCGAAGGTCGCGCCGATCGTGCTCATGCCGGAGCCGAGCAGCGACGTGCTCTGGCCGACGAGGAAGCGGCGGAACCGGAAGTGCCGCAGCACGCGCAGACGGTGCGCGGCTGTCCGGGGACCCGCTGCAGCGGGAGGGCGAGTTCGAAGCGTCATGGCTCCGTAATGTGCCGCCACCGCCCTATGCGCCACAAGGTTTTCTGGCAGGAAAGTTGAGCCCTTTACGAGCAATTTTATTTCCGGGTGAATTGGTGCAGTAAATGAGCCCTCTTTACTGCAACATGCCTGGTGATAGGCTCCGTTGCGAAGAAAAGAATCGTCTCCGAAGAACTCATTTACTGCGGATGTGGCCAGCATGAGTCAGCAGCGAACCGACGGCGTGGGCACGCCTCGCCCAGCACCGGTGGAGTACGGAGCCGCAGTTGACCGCTACCTCGCCGCGGCCGGGCTGGGCGTCTCCTCCAGCCGCGTCTACCGCATCTCGCTGCACGGGTGGGCCTGGCCGCTGGTCGACCGCCGGGCCCCGACCGGTCGCGAGCGCAGGGGCGCCCTCCCGCCCGTTGTTCCGCTGACCCAGCTCGACTGCCCGCAGGCTGCGCAGCGGTTGCAACGGGGACTGGTCGACCGCGCCGCCGCTGCGGAACCACGCACGCTGGCCCGCGAACTGGCCTGCCTTCGAGCCGCGACCGCATGGTGGCGAGCACGAGGCTGGATCACTGCAGACCCGGCCGCTGAACTGGTGCTGCCGATACCATGTCCCGGACCGGCACCGACACCCTCCGGTGCTTCCATGGCCGCGAGGGCAACTGCTGCCGGCCCGGACAGGGCCCGCGCCGCCCTCGCTTTGCGGGCTCCGCTCAGGGAGTTGACCTTGTGGCACCTTCTCCACGAGTCGGGTGCCCCCGTCGAACGGGTGCTCGCCCTCAACATCGACCACCTCGACCTGCCCGGTCGACGTACCAGGGCTGGCGCGGCAGCGCCCCTGAGCTGGGGATCGGGCGCGGCACGCCTGCTGTCCATGCTGCTGGCCGGGCGCACTGCAGGGCCGGTGTTCGTCACCGATCGGCGGGCTCCCGCCACCACGCCGGCAGTCGACCGCTGCCCGGTGACAGGCCAAGGGCGGCTCTCCTACCGCCGGGCCGCCGAACTGTTCACCGCCGCGACCAGGCCACTCGATCCAACCGGCCGTGGCTGGACCCTGCTTGTCCTGCGCGACCGGACACCGCGGAGCAGGTCGGTCCGCAGACGACACACCAACTGGTGATCCTCATCGCCCACGAGCGGACCTGTTCCGCAGCTTCCAATAGCCGAAGACACCGATACGCGCCGCCTGCACCGGACTACGTACCGGCGACGCCGTAACGGTCAGTGGCCGGGCGGGGTGTCCAGCGCCAGTGCGGCGAAGGTGGCCAGCCAGTGGTCCGTGTTGAAGTCGCCGGAGGAGACGGCGGGCAGGCCGACGGCGAGATGGGCCTCGGTGGACGCGGTCAGCGCGGTGCGGGCGGGGCCCTCGTCCAGCGCGTCGGCGATCGTGCGCAGGGCCGCCGCCCGGCTCAGGGTGAGACCCAGGAGATGGCCGATCTGCGGGTCCGAGGGGTCGGAGATCACGGGCGGGGTGAGCAGCGGAGAGTCGGTCAGGCCGGGCAGGAAGGTGGCCAGCCAGGTCCGGAACTCCTCGACGGACAGCACCCGGCGCATCGCGTCCGCCTCGGTCAGGGCGGGGGAGAGGAAGTCCTGGCCGGAGGGCTCCCAGTGGACGGGGGCGTCGTGGTCCGCCGCGAACCAGGCGCGCAGCCGCTCCGCCGCCGCGTCGAGGACCGGGCCGGGCAGTCCGGCGCGCTCGCCCGCGTCCAGGATCAGTCCCAGGCCGAACGCGCTGTTGGGGTGGATCCCGTGCCGGATCGGGTAGGTGGCCCGGGGCAGCCAGTCGGCGAGGAGGTCGCCGACCGCCGCGACGGCCGGGGCGAGGGCGTCGGCCCAGCGGTCGCCCTCGGGGGTGGCGAGCGCACGGCACTCCGCCGCCAGTGCCACCAGCCACGCCCAGCCGTAGGGGCGCTCGAAGTGCGGACGGCCGCGGAGATAGGCCGCCTCCACGGCGAGGTTCTCCGGGGTGAGATGGGTGTTCAGCACCTCGTGCACGCGGGTGGTGACGGTGGCCGGAAGGTCGCCGGTGGCGGCGAAGCGGCGCAGCAGCCGGACGAGCAGCCAGTGCATGTGCACGCTGGAGTGCCAGTCGTACGCGCCGTAGAAGGCGGGGTGCAGCGTACGGGGCGCGACCAGTTCCTCCGGGCCGGTGTACAGGTGGGCCGGGTGGTTGGGGTATTCGCGTACGACGTTGGCGAGGGCCAGCTCCGCGAAGGGGAGGGCGTACGGGGCGGGGAGCGCGGGGGACATCGGGGTCACTCCAGGGGGTCGGGCGAGTGGCTCGGGTCGGGGCGGCTCGGGCCGGAGGGCGGGAGGGGCCGGTCAGAAGGCGAAGAGGGCCATGATGACGATGTTGCAGACCAGCACGGCCGCCGCCGTGGGGAGCTGGGCCTTGATCGGTCCGTACTGGTCCTTGAGTTCCAGCAGGGCGGCGGGCACCAGGTTGAAGTTGGCGGCCATCGGCGTGACGAGCGTGCCGCAGAAGCCGCAGAGCATCCCGATCGCGAGGATCGCGGGCGCGTTGCCGTTCATCTGCTCGATGAGGACGGGCCAGCCGATCGCGGCGGTCATCACGGGGAAGGCGGCGAACGCGTTGCCCATGACGATGGTGAACAGCGCCATGCCGCAGCAGTAGACGGCCACGGCCACGAACCTCTGGCCGTCGGGCAGCACCGCCTCAGTGATCCTGCCGACCTGCTCGCCGACGCCCGCCACCTGGAAGATCGTGCCGAGTACGGCCAGCAGCTGCGGCAGGATCAGTGCCCAGCCCATCGATTCGAGCATGTTGCGGCCGGCGTGCAGCGGTACGGAGAGCTTCCGTTCGCGCAGCACCACCATGCCGACGACCAGTGCGGCGATGGCGCCGATGCCGAGGCCGAGGATGGTCTCGTACCCCGGTTCCAGGACCGGTTCGCCGCCGATCTTCCAGTTCTTCACGAGCGTCGCGCAGATCATCGCGACGACGGGGATGGTGAGGGCCGGAAGGAACAGCTTGTTGCCGAAGCGGGCGGCCGAGGCGGCGCGCTCCTCGCGGGACGGGGTGTGCGGCTCGCCCTTGCCGGTGAAGCCGCAGCCGCCGAGGACGATCAGTGCCAGGACGGCGACGCCCAGCGGTTCGGCGGGCAGGGACTTGTCGACGACCCCGGTGGAGTAGAAGAACGAGGCGCCCAGCAGACCCCAGAAGCCGGCCGAGCCGAAGCGCTTGGGGTTGGTGCGGTCTCTGAGCATCTGCGCGGCCATGACGAGGAACACCGCGCCGACCAGCCAGAAGAAGTACTCGGACTTGATCACTTGGCGTCCTCCGCTCGGAGCCCGGCGTGTGCCGACAGGTCGTTCTCGGCGGCGGCGACGGCGAGTTCGCGCTCCAGCTGCCGGTCCAGATTGAGCAGCCGGGCCCCGTGGATCAGGAAGGCGCAGATCGCGGTGGGGATCGCCCACAGGGCCAGATGCAGGGGTTCGAGGTGCTGGTCGTACGTGGAGTTCACGAAACCGGTGATCAGCAGGATCGAACCGATGGCGATGAAGCAGTCCTCGCCGAAGAAGACCCCGATGGTGTCCGCGCCGGAGGCGTGCGAGCGGACCTTCTCACGCAGCTTCTGCGGCAGCGGTCCCCCCGCCTTGGCCTCGGCGGCGGCCTCGGCCATCGGCGCGATCAGCGGGCGCACGCTCTGCGCGGGGCCGCCGATGCTGGTGAGGCCGACGGACGCGGTGAGCTGGCGGATCAGCAGATACAGGGCCAGGAAGCGGCCGGTGGTCAGCTTGCCCAGCTTGCCGATGAGCGTACGGGCCTGCTCCTGGAGCCCGTAACGCTCAAGCAGCCCGATGACGGGCAGGGTGATGACGAAGACGGTCACGGACCGCGAGGTGGCGAAGCTCTCGCCGAATGTGGCCAGCACCTCCTGCGGGGAGAGCTTGCCGAGCAGTCCGGTGACGATGCCTGCGACACCCACCACGAGGAGGGGATTGCGGCGGGTGGCGAATCCGAGGATCACCACGAGCACGCCTAGGAGAACGATCACGCGTCGGCCTTCTTCCGCGCATGGACATGCAGGCACAGGCCTGCCAGGTCCTGATCAGATGGGATGATGCGCGAGAGATTAAGCGATTGTTCAACAAACTCACAAGGGTGTGTGATGTCCGCGATGCGATGCCGTCGGAGCTATCGCGCGGTGAGGCGTTCGGCGTACGCCTCCGCCAGTTGGCGCCGCGAGTCCTCCAGGTAGAAGGCCAGCATCCGCTCCGCGCCCGCCGCGTCGCCCTGCGCCAGCCGGTCCGCGATCTGCCGGTTCCGGGTGAGGTAGGGCTCGTGGAAGCGGCGCGGGTCGGCCATCACATGGAAGGCCAGCCGCAGTTCGGCGAGGACGTTGCGCATCAGCTCGTCGGTGCGGGGGCTGTTCGCGAGGCCGGTCAGGGCCTGGTGGAAGCGGATGTTGGCGGTCGAGCAGACCGGCCAGTCGTCCGCCAGCGCCGCCTCCTCGCCCGTCGACACGGCGGCCTCGACGGCCGTCAGGTCGTACGGCGGCTCGCCCAGCGACCGCAGGGCCGCGCACTCGACGAGCAGCCGGACCCGGTAGATGTCCACCAGGTCGTCGACGGCGAGGACGCGGACGAAGACGCCCTTGTTGAGCCGGTGTTCCAGGAGGCGTTCGTGCGACAGCAGGCGGAAGGCCTCGCGCAGGGTGTTCCTGGACACGGCGAGGGCGCCGCTGATGCTCTCCTCGGAGAGCCGGCTGCCCGGCGGGAAGTAGCCCTCGGTGATCCGGTCGCGCAGGATGGCGGCGACCCGCTCGGCGGTGCCGGAACGGGCCAGCGAGGCGCTGTCCGCCGCCAGTTCGGAGAGGTCCGGAGAAGTCCGGCCGCCCGTGGTCCCCGCCATGCCCCGTCCCCTGCCTGTTCGCACCGCTGTTTCGTGCTTCCGCGTTGTTCAGTGAACCGTACGGGCGTCTCACTCCCCAAGCCGAGCCTTGTCGGATTGTTCAACGATCGCTATCGTGCGCCCGTGACGGATCTGACGAACCCGGAGAGCCGGACAGCACCGATGGACCTCAACGCCGACCTCGGCGAAGGCTTCGGGCACTGGACCCTCACCGATGACGACGCCCTGCTCGACTGCGTCACCAGCGCCAATGTGGCCTGCGGATTCCACGCGGGCGACGCGTCGGTGATGCGCCGGGTCTGCGACCTGGCGGCCGCCAGGGGGGTACGGATCGGCGCCCAGGTCGCCTACCGCGACCTGGCCGGCTTCGGGCGGCGCTCGATGGACGTGCCGCCCGCCGAGCTGGCCGCCGAGGTCGCCTACCAGATCGGCGCCCTGCGGGTGTTCGCCGAAGCGTCCGGGTCCACGGTCTCGTACGTCAAACCGCACGGCGCCCTCTACAACCGAGGCGTCTGGGACGACGACCAGGCCGCCGCCGTGATCGAGGGCGTCCGGCTGGCCGGCGGGAACCTCGCGGTCCTCGGGCTGCCGGGCTCGCGCCTGCTCGCCCACGCCGGGGCCGCCGGCCTCACCGCCGTCGAGGAGGCCTTCGCCGACCGCGCGTACACGCCCCGGGGCACGCTGGTCCCGCGCGGCGAGCCCGGCGCCGTGGTGCACGACGAGGACGAGGTCGTACGCCGCAGCGTCGGAATGGCGGTGGACGGGGGCGTCACCGGGGCGGACGGCAGCCGGATACCCGTCGCGGCGCGCTCGTTGTGCGTGCACGGCGACACCCCGGGCGCGGCGGCGCTGGCGCGCCGGGTCAGGGCCGCGCTGGAGGCGGCGGGCGTGGCCGTGCGGGCGTTCGCATGAGCGCGGCAGGCCACACGGACGGGGACATCGTGGTGCTCCCTGCCGGGCCCGGAGCGCTGCTCGTCGAACTGTCCTGCGGCGAACGGGCCGAGGCCTTCCACGCCGAGCTGCTGCGGCGCCGCGCGCTCGGCGAGCTGCCCGTCGTACGCGAGATCGTGCCCGGTGCCCGGAGCGTCCTCATCGACGGCATCGCGGACCGCACCCCGGACGGCCGCGCGCGGTTCGCCCGTGAACTCGCCTCCTGGCGGATTCCGCCGCTGCGCCGCGACACCGGGGAAGCCGTCGAGATCCCCGTCGTCTACGACGGCCCGGACCTCGCGGACGTCGCGGCGGCCTGGGGCGTCACCGTCGCCGAAGTGCCCCGTATCCACGCCGGGACCGAATTCCGGGTGGCCTTCTGCGGGTTCGCCCCCGGATTCGGCTACCTCACCGGGCTCCCCGAGCACCTGCACCTGCCGCGCCGCGCGACCCCGCGCACCCGGGTCCCGGCCGGTGCGCTGGCGCTCGCGGGTGCGTACACCGGGGTGTACCCGCGCCCGTCGCCCGGCGGCTGGCAGCTCATCGGGCGGATGCCCGACCCGGGCGAGCTGTGGAACCCGGCGCGCGAACCGGCCGCGCTGCTGAGCCCCGGGGCGCGGGTGCGCTTCGTCGCGGCGGAGGTGCGGCCGTGACCGGTGTCATCGAGGTGGTCCGGGCCGGCGCGCTGACCACCGTTCAGGACGCGGGGCGCGTCGGCTGGGCGCACCTCGGGGTGCCGCGCGCCGGGGCCCTGGACGCCCCCGCCCACCGCCTCGCCAACCGGCTGGCCGGGAACGGGACGGACGCGGCGGTGCTGGAGACGACCGTCACCGGCTGCGCGGTCCGCCCGGACCGGCCCGTACTCGCCGTCGTCGGCGGGGCGCCCTGCCGGGTCACCGTCGACGGGCGGCCGGTGGCCTGGGGGACGCCGGTCCGCGTCCCGGCGGGCGCGGTGCTCGACGCGGGCCCCGCCGTCCGGGGCCTGCGCAGCTATCTGGCGTTCGGCGGCGGCCTGCTGCCGCAGCCGGTGCTGGGCAGCAGATCGGCCGATCTGCTCTCCGGGCTCGGCCCGGCACCCCTGCGCGACGGGGACGTACTGCCCCTGGGCCAGGGGCAGTCGATCCCCCCGGGCACCGACGCCGTGCCCTGGCCGGGCGTCCCCGGCGAGCTGGTGCTCCCGCTGAGCCTCGGGCCCCGCCACGCCTGGTTCACCGAGGAGGCGCTGCGCACGCTCACCACGGCCGTGTACCGCGTCTCGCCGAACAGCAACCGGATCGGCCTGCGCACCCAGGGCCCGGCCCTGACCCGTGTCCGCGAGGGCGAGCTGCCCAGCGAGGGGATGATGCTCGGCGCGGTCCAGGTGCCGCCGGACGGGCGCCCGGTGGTCTTCCTCAACGACCATCCGACGACCGGGGGCTACCCGGTCGTCGGTGTCGTGCACGAAACCGCACTCGCGGGCGCGGCACAGGCGGTGCCGGGAACCCGGGTGCGGTTCGTGCGGGCGGGGTGAGAGCGGGTCCTAGGGCGTTTCGAAAGTCCCGCCTGGTCGGGGGCGTCCGGCACGCACGCCCCCGACCCCGCCCTCCGGGCGGACGACGCTGCTTTCGAAACACGCCCTACGCCGCCCTGAAGCCCCGCAGCCGCAGTGAGTTGCCGACCACGAAGACCGAGGAGAACGCCATCGCGGCGCCCGCGATCATCGGGTTGAGCAGCCCGGCCGCGGCGAGCGGCAGAGCGGCCACGTTGTAGGCGAAGGCCCAGAACAGGTTCGTACGGATGGTGCCGAGGGTCTTGCGGGACAGCCGGATGGCGTCCGCGGCGGCCCGCAGGTCCCCGCGCACCAGCGTCAGGTCGCCGGCCTCGATCGCGGCGTCCGTGCCGGTCCCCATCGCCAGACCCAGATCGGCCTGGGCGAGGGCGGCGGCGTCGTTGACCCCGTCACCGACCATGGCGACCGAACGGCCCTCGGCCTGGAGCTTCTTGACGACGTCGACCTTGTCCTCCGGCATGACCTCCGCGTACACCTTCTCGATCCCGACCTCGGCCGCGACCGCCTCGGCCACCGCCCGGTTGTCGCCGGTCAGCAGGATCGGGGTGAGGCCCAGGGCCCGCAGCCGCTCGACGGCCTCCGCGCTGGTGTCCTTGACCGCGTCGGCGACTTCGAGCACGGCCCGCGCCTGGCCGTCCCAGGCGACGGCGATGGCCGTCCGGCCGGCGGCCTCCGCCGCGGCCTTGCGCCGGGCCAGCTCCACCGGGAGGTGGATCTCCCATTCGGCGAGGAACTGCTCGCGGCCGACGAGGACGGCGTGGCCCTCGACGACGCCCTGGACGCCGAGGCCGGCGATGTTGGCGAAGTCCTCGGGGGTGGGCAGGGGTGCGTCGGTGCGTTCGGCGGCTCCGGCGGCGACGGCCTGGGCGATGGGGTGCTCGGAGGAGTGTTCCAGGGCGCCGGCGAGGCGCAGTACGTCGGTCTCGTCGGTGTTCTCGGCGGTGTGGACGTCGAGGAGGGTCATGCGGCCGGTGGTGACGGTGCCGGTCTTGTCCAGGACGATCGTGTCGACGCGGCGGGTGGTCTCCAGGACCTCGGGGCCCTTGATCAGGATGCCGAGCTGGGCGCCGCGTCCGGTGCCGACCATGAGGGCGGTGGGGGTGGCGAGGCCCAGGGCGCAGGGGCAGGCGATGATCAGTACGGCCACGGCGGCGGTGAACGCGGCGGTCAGGCCCGAGCCGTTGCCGAGCCAGAAGCCGAGCGTGCCGAGCGCCAGGGCGATGACGACAGGGACGAAGACCGCGGAGATCCGGTCCGCGAGGCGCTGGGCCGCCGCCTTGCCGTTCTGCGCGTCCTCGACGAGCTTGGCCATCCGGGCCAGCTGGGTGTCGGCGCCGATCCGGGTGGCCTCGACGACGAGCCGGCCGCCCGCGTTGAGCGTGGCCCCGGTGACGAAGTCGCCGACGCCGACCTCCACGGGCACGGACTCGCCGGTGAGCATCGAGGCGTCCACGGCCGAGGTGCCCTCGACGACGGTGCCGTCGGTGGCGATCTTCTCGCCTGGGCGGACCAGGAACCGGTCCCCGACCTGGAGTTCGGCGGTCGGTACGGTCACCTCGCGGCCGCCGCGCAGCACGGTGACCTCCTTGGCACCGAGTTCCAGCAGCGCCTTGAGGGCCGCGCCCGCCTTCCGCTTGGAGCGGGCCTCGAAGTAGCGCCCGGCCAGGATGAACGCGGTGACTCCGGCGGCCGCCTCCAGATAGATGTTCCCGGAGCCGTCGCTCCGCCCGATGGTCAGCTCGAACGGGTGCGTCATGCCGACCATGCCCGCCGTGCCGAAGAACAGCGCCCACAGCGACCAGAGGAACGCGGCCGAGGTGCCGACCGAGATCAGCGTGTCCATCGTCGCCGCGCCGTGCCGGGCGTTGGTCCAGGCGGCGCGGTGGAAGGGCCAGGCGGCGTACGTGACGACGGGGGCCGTCAGCGTCAGTGAGAGCCACTGCCAGTAGTCGAACTGGAGCGCCGGGATCATCGACATCGCGATCACCGGCACGGCGAGCACGACGGCGGTCAGCAGCCGCTGGCGCAGGGGCCGCAGCTCGTCGGCCTCGTCGGCCTCGGGGGCGTCCTCCTCGGTGCGCACCGGGGGAGCGGGCTCGTGCGCGGTGTAGCCGGTCTTCTCGACGGTGGCGATCAGATCCTGTACGGATATGTCCTCGCCCCGGAAGCTGACCTTGGCCTTCTCCGTGGCGTAATTGACGGTGGCCTCGACACCGTCCATCCGGTTGAGCTTCTTCTCGATGCGGGCCGCGCAGGAGGCGCAGGTCATGCCACCGATCGCGAGCTCGACCTCTGCGGTGCCGGCGCCGGTGGCGGTGCCGGTTGTGGCGGTGTGCGCGGACACGGTGTCCTCCCTGGCGGTGAGTTGATACCCCTGGGGGGTATGTATTGCTGATTCAGGTATACCCCCCTCCCCTATGAAACGCAAGGGTGGATTTGCCGCGCGGACCCGGATCGTGCGCGTTCGATCACCCGATGTGCGTCCGGCCTCGCGTATCTTCGCCTGGCATTGAGGCTGCATCCTCGGTGTGCCGGCCCGTAGGCTGGCCATTGGACTAGACCTATTGATGCTTCCTGTGAGGATGGGGCCCATGAGCAACCGTGCAGTCCTGGAGGTGATCGCTCTCGACGCGGAGGACGCGGTCGCCGCCCAGGCGGGTGGTGCGGACCGGCTTGAGCTGGTCACCGACATGGCGGCGGACGGTCTGACCCCGTCCTGCGCGACCTTCGCGGAGATCCGGGCCGCGGTGGACATTCCGCTGCGGGTGATGCTCAGGGCGGCGGACGGCTTCGCGGCCGGCGACATCGAGGTGCTGGTGGACAGGGCGCGCGAGCTGCGCGCGGCCGGCGCCGAGGAATTCGTCCTCGGCTTCCTCGACGAGGAGGGCCGCCCGGACCTGGTCGCCGTCGAACGGCTCGTCGCCGAGCTGGACGGCTGCCGCTGGACCTTCCACCGCGCGATCGACCGGGCCGCCGACCGGGACACCCTGCGCAAGCAACTGGCGGACCTGCCCGGCCTGGACACGTACCTCACCGCCGGCTCGCCCAAGGGCGTCGACGACGGCATCCCGACGCTGCTGGCCGAGGCGGCGCGCAAGGGCGAACCCGGTTACGAACCGCGGATCCTGGTGGGCGGAGGACTGCGCCTGGAGCACCTGCCGGAGCTGCTCGCCGCGGGCATCGACGCCGTGCACATCGGCGGCGCGGCGCGCCCGCACGGATGGTCGGGACCGGTGGACGCGGCGGCGGTACGGGAGTGGCGGACGGTGCTCGACGCGTAGCGGGGCAGGGGGTCCGGGGGGCGGCCCCGGACCGCGGACCCGCGGACCCGCGGACCCGCGGACCCCGGGCCCCGGACTTCGGGCCGCGGACCCCGGGCCCCGATCCTCAGACGCTGCGTTTCAGCTCCCCCGGCAGAGCCGCCGAGTGCACCACCGTCAGCCCCGACACCGCACGCGTCAGCGCCACGTACAACCGGCGCAGGCCCGTGCGTTCGTCCGGTTCGCCGTCGACCACCGCGGCCGGCTCGTCCAGCACCACGTAGTCGTACTCCAGGCCCTTCGCCAACGACGCCGGGACCAGGGTCAGGCGGGAATCGGCAGTCGTCTCCTCACCGGGCGAGAGATACGCGTGCCCCGCCGCGGTCAGCGCCTGGGCCAGCGCCGGGATCCGGGCGTCGGCCGCGATCAGGCCGATCGAACCCTCCCGCTCCAGCGACTCCTCGCACGCCGCCAGCACCGCCGCGTCCAGCTCCGCCGGACCGGCCGCCTCCCGCACCTCCAGCGAACCCGGCGACTCACGCACCGACTCCACCGCCGTGAGGCCCGGCGAGATCACCGGCAGCAGCCGCGAGGCGTACGCGATCACCTCGCGCGGCACGCGGAAGCCCGCCGTCAGCTCCTCCACCACCGCGTCCGACTTGCCGAGATGGTGCAGCGCCTGCGCCCAGTTCTCCGTCGACCACGGCGTCGTACCCTGCGCGAGGTCACCGAGGACCGTCGCCGAACCGGTCGTGCAGCGCCGGCCCACCGCCCGGTACTGCATGGGGGACAGGTCCTGCGCCTCGTCGAGCACCACATGGCCGAGCGAATGCGTACGCGCCACCAGATCGTTCGCCTCGTCGATCAGCACCGCGTCCGCCGCCGACCACTTCGCCGACTTCACGCTCCGGGCCGGCTTCGTCCACAGGACCGCCTTCTGCTCGTCCTCGCTGAGCAGCCCCTGGGCGTGGGCGGCCAGGAACTCCGCGTCCGACAGCAGCCGCAGCACCAGCTTCGCCGGGTCGACGGCCGGCCAGATCGCCTTCACGGCCGCCTTCACGGCGGGGTTGCGGGCCACCGCGTTCTGCACCCGGTCGTCGGGCGCCTCGCCCGCCTCCTCCATCCGGACCAGGACGGAGTGCGCGATGCGCTGCGGTAGCGCGTCGTGGGCGGCCCCGTACCGCATGTCGCGGGCCAGCAGCTCGGTGACCATCTCCTCCAGCTCGTACGCCGGCACCCGCCAGCGCCGCGAACCGCGCACCACCACGACCGGCTCCGTCGGGAGCGTCACATGCGAACGGATCGCCCGCCGCAGCACCTCGGCCATCCGGGCGTCGCCCTTGACGACGGCGGCGTCCGCCGTGTCCGTGCCGCGGACCTCGATGCCGGCCGTCACCAGATCGTCGACGGTCGCCTGCTGCACGGCCAACTCGCCGAGAGCCGGCAGCACCTGCTCGATGTACTGGAGGAAGGACCGGTTCGGCCCGATGACCAGCGTGCCGGTACGGGCCAGCCGCTCCCGGTGCGCGTACAGCAGATACGCCACCCGGTGCAGGCCGACGGCCGTCTTGCCGGTGCCGGGGCCACCCTGCACACACACCGTCCCGCCGAGCCCGCTGCGGACGATCTCGTCCTGCTCGGGCTGGATCGTCGCGACGATGTCCCGCATCGGACCGACACGCGGCCGCTCGATCTCCGCCTGGAGCAGCTTGCTGGTCTGCTCGGCCTCGGCGGGGTCGGTGAGGTGCTCGTCCTCGTACGCGGTCAGCTCACCGCCGGTGTAGCCGAAGCGGCGGCGCTGCCCCACGTCCTGAGGGTCCTTCTTGGAGGCCCGGTAGAACGGCTGCGACACGGGCGCGCGCCAGTCGATGACCATCGGGTCGCCGTCGGCATCGTGGACATGGCGGCGCCCGATGTAGAACTGCTCTCCCTCCGCGCCCTCGGCCTGCTCGGCACCGACCGGGTGCAGATAGTCCAGGCGCCCGAAGAAGAGCGGGGTGTGGGCGAGATCGGCGAGCGACTTGATGCGTTCGTCGATCTGGGCCTGCAGGACGGCCGCGTTGACCCAGTTCGCGGTGACATCGCGGATGTCCAGGGCCTGGGCTTCCTCGCGCATGGCGCGCAGCGCGGCGCGGGACGCCGTGAGACGGGCGCGTTCGCGGGCCAGCGGGTCGGTGGTGGTGTCGCTCTTGTGTTCGTGCGCGGGCACGGTGTTGCCTCCGGCTGTTCAACGCAGGACGGCGGACCGCAGCTTGTCCCCGGCAGGTGCTCGGGCGATGCGGTCCGCTGGGGATCGATCACGAGTACGCGCAGCGGGTGCGCGTACGGCTGTCGGCCGGTTTCCGTCCGGTCGGCGGCGCTCCCCCGGCTGCCGGCGAGCCCTTGCGGGCAGCCGCCGGTACCACGGTGCGGGAGGCGGGCAGACCGGCGATTGTATCGACCGCGTCCTCCGGGGGCGAGCCGATTGCCACCGGCGTCCATCCCGTAGGGGACGGCATGCGACCGCAGACCTACCCGCGCAACCGCAGGATTCCGCCCGCGGGCCGATGCCCGCACGGGCCGGGCGCAGGACCATGGAACACATGAGCACAGTCCTTCTGAACCCCCGCAGGACCGGCCCCGCGCACGGCGCGACCGCGGCCACCGGTCACCACCACAGGCACCCCGTCGGCGACGCGGTCCGCGCCGTCAAGGTCTTCGCCCGCGCCGCGTTCGGCGTGTTCGTGCTCGGCGAGTACGCGGAGGAGGCGGGCGTCCGCCACCGCGACCGCTGAGTACCCGGAACCTCCCCGGTGTGAGTATCAGACCGGAGGTGGTCCGGCCCTGCCCCGCGGTTGGGTAGCGGCATGGAGAACAGCCACGCCCACGTGATGCGTCCCGCCCTCGGCGGCCCCGCCGGTCCCGTCGTCTCCGTGCGCAGCCCGAACGCGTGGGTCGCCCCCACGATCGCCACGGTCCTTTCCTTCTTCCTGACCTGCTTCGGTATGTTCGCCATCGGCTTCGCGGCGATGGCCACCGACAGCTGCGGCCCGGACAACTGCTCCTCGGACATCACGGTTCCGCTGAGCCTCATGGCCTACGGGCTTTACGCGGCCCCGTTCATCACGCCCCTCGCCCTGATCACCGCCTGGGTGCTGCCGTGGCGTCCCCGCTGGACCATCGCCCGCCGGTGTGCAGCGGCGATCGCCGTGCTGCCGGGGCTGACGGCGGTGGGCGGCCTGGCCCTGCTCCTGACGCTCGGCGGCTGACCCGGTCAGGACGCGGCCGGTCCGCGTGCGCGGACCGGCCACCGGCCTCAGCTGCCGGCCAGCAACTCGTCCGCGTCCACGATCCGGTACGCGTACCCCTGCTCGGCCAGGAACCGCTGGCGGTGCGCCGCGAAGTCCTGGTCGATCGTGTCGCGTGCGACCACCGAGTAGAACCGCGCCTCGTGCCCGTCCGCCTTCGGCCGCAGCACCCGGCCGAGCCGCTGCGCCTCCTCCTGACGCGAACCGAAGGTCCCCGAGACCTGGATGGCGACGGTCGCCTCCGGCAGGTCGATGGAGAAGTTCGCGACCTTCGAGACCACCAGGACGCTGAGTTCACCCTCCCGGAACGCGTCGAAGAGCTTCTCGCGCTGGGCGTTGCTCGTCTCGCCCTTGATCACCGGGGCGTTCAGATGCTCACCCAGCTCGTCGAGCTGGTCGATGTACTGCCCGATGACCAGGGTCTGCTCGCCCCGGTGCTTGCGTACCAGCGCCTCCGTCACCTTCCGCTTCGTGTCGGTCGTCGCACAGAACCGGTACTTCTCCTCGGCCTCGGCGGTCGCGTACGCCAGCCGCTCCGAGTCCGTCAGATTGACCCGCACCTCGACGCAGTCGGCCGGCGCGATGTAGCCCTGCGCCTCGATCTCCTTCCACGGGGCGTCGAACCGCTTGGGCCCGATCAGCGAGAAGACGTCCGACTCGCGGCCGTCCTCACGCACCAGCGTCGCGGTGAGGCCGAGGCGCCGCCGGGCCTGGAGATCGGCGGTGAACTTGAAGACGGGCGCGGGCAGCAGATGCACCTCGTCGTAGATCACCAGCCCCCAGTCGCGGGAGTCGAACAGCTCCAGGTGCGGGTAGACGCCCTTGCGACGCGTCGTCAGCACCTGGTACGTGGCGATGGTGACCGGCCGGATCTCCTTGCGCGTACCGCTGTACTCGCCGATCTCGTCCTCGGTCAGCGACGTCCGCCTGACCAGCTCGTGCTTCCACTGCCGGGCCGAGACGGTGTTCGTCACCAGGATCAGCGTGGTCGCCCTGGCCTGGGCCATCGCACCGGCCCCGACCAGCGTCTTCCCCGCGCCACAGGGCAGTACGACGACACCCGAGCCGCCGTGCCAGAACCCCTCGACGGCCTGCTTCTGGTACGGCCGCAGCGCCCAGCCGTCCTCGGCGAGATCGATGGGGTGCGCCTCGCCGTCGACGTAACCGGCGAGGTCCTCGGCCGGCCAGCCCAGCTTCAGCAGCGTCTGCTTGATCTGCCCGCGCTCGGACGGGTGCACCGCCACGGTGTCCGGGTCGATCCGCGCCCCGACCAGCGGCTGCACCTTCTTCGACCGGAGGATCTCCTCCAGCACGGGCCGGTCGGTGGAGGTCAGCACCAGACCGTGCACCGGATGCTTGGAGAGGGTGAGCCGGCCGTACCTGGCCATCGTCTCGGCGATGTCGACGAGCAGCGCGTGCGGAACGGGGTAGCGCGAGTACTGCACGAGGGCGTCGACGACCTGCTCGGCGTCGTGCCCGGCGGCGCGCGCGTTCCACAGCCCGAGCGGGGTCAGACGGTAGGTGTGGATGTGCTCGGGCGCCCGCTCCAGCTCCGCGAAGGGCGCAATGGCCCGACGGCAGGCGTCGGCCTGGTCGTGGTCGACTTCGAGGAGCAGGGTCTTGTCGCTTTGGACGATGAGGGGTCCGGTCACGTACGTCGGCCCTTTCTTCGGGGTGCGGCCACGGATGCGGCCAAACGTCCAGTGTGCCGCATGCCGTGGTCGCGGCGCGTGTGTTGTCGGGCACGGGCGCGGTCCTGCTGGGGCGGGTGCGGCCGTGTCGGCGCGGGTCGGTCCTCCCATGGTCCACCGGTCGGTCCGCCCGGCGGTAGCCGATGCGGACGGGGACGGGGATGCGCCGAGGGTCACGCCGTGGCGTCGTCCGCCAGTTCGGCGACGCCGGTGATGCGGTGCAGGGGGTACGTGCGGACCTCGTCCGCCGTGTGGTCGTACGCCGTGACGAAGCCGCCCTCGACCCGGACCGGGGCGATGACCCGCTGGCTGGCGGCGCCGTCCGCGTTCACATAGCCGATCCAGAGCGCCGAGCCGGTCATCGCGGCGGCCTGGACGGTGGCGAGGGTCTCGGCGGAGCTCGTGCGGGGCAGGGCGCCGGGCGCGGCAGCGGGGGCGCCGGGGGACTCCGGGGCGTCCTTGCGGACCACCGTGGCGGCCGTGTCCCCGGCGCGGATCGCCCGCACCGCCGCGCCGAGCAGGGTGTCGTCCGGCACCGGAGGGCCCTCGGGGACGGGGGCCGTGCGCGGCGGGGTGCGGCGGGCGCCCGTGCGGGTGATCAGGACATCGCCCTCGGCGGACTCGGCGGCCGGGGCGTACCCCATCTCGCGCAGCCCTTCGAGCAGGGAGGCCGGGTCGACCTGGGCGGCCAGGGCGGTCGGCGCGAGGCGGCGCAGGCGCAGGGCGGCCGAGCGCTTGTCGGCGAGGATCTCGTTCAGTACGGCCTCGTCGTCGCAGCGCACGTACGAGGAGGCGGCGCCGATCCGGAGGTGGCCGTGGCGGCGGGCGACGTCGTCGATGAGATAGCTGAGCGGCTGCGGGACGGGCGTGCGGCTGTGGGCGGCGAGGAACGCGTGCAGATCGGCCGCGGACTGCCCGGCGTCCAGGGCACGGCGCACGGAGCCGGGGGTGAAGCGGTAGACCGTCGCGCCGCCCTTCGACTCGATGTCCGCGAGGGCGGAGAGCATGTCGGCCAGGGGACGTTCCAGCGGGCCGGGGGCGACGGCCGTCAGGTCGGCCTGGAGCAGGACGTGGTCCAGCGGCTCCGGGATGAGCGGCGCGAGCAGCGCGGCGGCCTCGGCGGGCCCGGTGTCGAGCAGGGCGCGGGTGTGCGCGGCGAGCGCGCCGCGGCCGGTGATGCCGAGGAGTTCGGACTCGTTGAGCGTCCACAGGGCGATCCGGGACCGCAGATCGGTGGTGTCCCCGGCCGAGGCGGAGGCGCCGCGCAGCGGGCGTTCCCAGCGCAGCCGGGCGAGGACGGTCTCCGGGTCGGGGGCGGTGCCGGGTTCCAGGCCGGCGAGCAGCGCGAGGACCCGGTGGCGCACCTCGGGGGCGGCGGAGCGGTCGAGTTCGGGGCCCAGCACGGACAGGGCCCGGCCCCTGGTGTCCTGGCCGCCGACCAGACCGGAGGTACGGGTGGCGGCGAGCCAGGCGGTGGCGAGGGCCGTCCAGCGTTCCTGGGCGGGGAGTTCGGCCCAGTCGTCGTACGCGGGTGTCGGCGCGTAGCGTTCGTCGGCCTCCCCGTCGGAGGCCAGCAGCCCGGCCGCGTAGGCGAGTTCGACCCAGAACGCGGCGACCTGCTCGGGGACCTCCAGGGCGGCGGCGGTCTTCTTCAGCTCGCGGACGCTGAGCCCGCCGGCCCGCAGTATCGCGGGGCCGCCGCCGTTCCAGCTCTTCAGCAGTTCCTCGACGGTGTTCACCGCCAGGAACGCCTGGCCGGCCGCGGCGCTGTCCACAGCCTGTGGATCGCGGTTGGCGACCGCCTCCACGGCCGGCGGCCGCGGCTCCGGTACGCGGTGGGCGCGCCCGGCCCGCAGATGCAGGGCGGCCTCGCGGGGCAGCACCACGGTGCGGGTCGACACGGGCAGCAGCAGCCCGTGGTCGCGCAGCCACTTCACGGGCGGGGTGGGGTTCGGGGTCACTTCCCCGTACGGCGGCCCCCACACCAGCCGGTCCAGCACGGACAGTGCCTCGGCCGGGGCGCTGTCCAGCAGTTCGCCCATCCTGGCCCGGTCGGTGAAGAGCGCGGACAGGGCGGCCACGGCGGAGACCGGGTCGTGCGTGGCGGGCAGCCCGGCGGCGGCCAGGATCTCCTGGAGGCGGCCAGGTGACATGCCGGAGGTCGCCTCGGCGACGGTCGGCCCGAGACCGGTGGGGGAGGCGTGCTGCGGGGACGGCGCGAGGATCTCGCGCGCCGTGCGCACCAGCCGCAGCCGCTCGTCCTCGCCCCAGACGAGGGCCTGTTCGCGCAGCGTGGCCAGCGCGCCGGGCAGCGCGTCCGCGATCGCCGCGCCCGCGCCGTCGCGGTGCCCGCCGTCGCCTTGGCCGTCGCCGGTGAGCAGCCCGAGCAGCGTCTCGTACGGGGCGGGGTCGGTGGCCACCGCGAGCGCCTCGGCGGTCTGCAGGGCGAATTTGTCGAGGTGCTCCAGCGCGCGTACGACGGAGGCGCGGGTACCGGCCCTCGTCGCGAGCTGGGTGATGTCGCCCGGCACCGGGTTGAGGAGATCGGGGCGGGCGCGCAACAGCCCGGCCAGCGACTCGTCGTCCCGGGCGCGAAGAGCTTCGGCGAGCGTCCGCGGCGGTGTGGTCATCCCCATCCGTCCCACGGTAGTCGCTCCGGGCAGGCCCGAGAGCCTGTCCGGTGACCCCCGATCGGATGGCGGACGCGGTCCGGTGCGTGCGATTCCGAGGCGGAGGGAGGGAGTCGGACGGGGTCTTTCCTGGTCGAGCGGGACCGGAGAGCCCGGGGAAGGAGCGTTGGTGACCGACGACCACGCGGGAAGCGTGCGTGCCGGGGCGTGGCCGCCCGGGTCGGGGGCCACCGGTCAGGCTCCGGGGGCGCTACCGTCGGTGCAGGGCGGTAGAGGGGAACGATCGCGTGGGGATCGAGAGCGACCAGCTGGTCTACGACTATCTGAGCCGGGTCGGGGACCTGGCGCAGCAGCAGCAACTGTCCTCGGCCGCCCGGATGAGGCTGGTGGCGGGGCTCCGGGGCGAGATCGACCGGCAGCGCGGGAAGCAGTCCGGGGACAGCCCCGCGGCGGTTCGCCGCATCATCGGGAGGCTCGGCACACCGGACGAACTGGTGGCCGCCGCGGCCTCGTCGGGCGACGGCACGGTGGAGGCCGAGGGGCAGCCGGAGCCCGCGGCGGAGGGTGGCCGTGGCATCCCCCGTCCGCGCTGGGGGATGCTCCGGAAAGACGGTTCGGGCAAGGGCGTGTCGCAGCCCGAGGAGCCCGGGTCCGGTGCGCCCGAAGCGCCGGCCGGCCGGGTGCCCTCACCGCCGCACATGGCCGGTACGGACGAGTTGGGGCCGTCCGGGAGCGAGCCCGACTGGTGGCGGATCGAGCCGGGGCCGTTCGGTGACGGGGTCGCCGTGCCGGGGTTCGTCGGCGGTGTCGAGATCCCGGACATGATGAGGCCGCCGCCGTCCGGGGAAGCGGTGCCGCGCCCGCGCGCGGCGGGGGGCGAGGAGCCGGACGAGGAGCCCGTTGCCGAGGAGGAAGCGGAGGAGGAGGCGCCGCGGCGTCGGCTTCTGCGGCTCCGACGCCGTGCGCCGCGCGTGGACGGGGCGGGCGGCCACGGCTTCTCCCACCCGCTGCTGCTGCTCGCCGCGGTGCTGCTGGTGGCGGGCGCCGTGACGGGTTCCTGGCTGGCCCTGGCGGGCGGCTGGCTCCTCGCGTACAGCTCGCGCACCCTGTCCCGCGTGGAGGCGAAGTGGGCCGCGATGGGACTGCCGGGCGTGGTCACGGCGGGCGCTCTGGTCTGGCTGTGGGGCAGGAGCGACGGGCGGTGGGGCGAGCCCATCGGGACCGGGCAGATGGACGAGGCGATCGGCCAGATGTGGCCGTGGGTGGTGCGGGCGGCGGCCGTGGCCTCCGCGCTCTACCTGGTGTGGCGGTCGCGCAGGCCACGGTCGTGACGGTCGGGCAGGCCACGGTCGGGCACCGGCCGGCGGCCTCCGCCTGGAGCGTCGGCCGGTAGCTCGCCCGGGGCGCGTCGGCCGTGGCCTCCGCGTGAAATACCGGCCTCCGCCCGGGGCGCGTCGGCCGTGGCCTCCGCGTGAAATACCGGCCTCCGCCCGGAGGATCGGCCGGTGGCCTCTGCCCGGAGGTCCGGCTCTGCCCGAAGGTTCGGCCGGTGGCCTCCGGGCGACGCTTCGGCCGGCTGGCTATGCCCAAAGGGCCGACTCCGCCCGGAGGATCGGCTCCGCCCAGCGGTCCGGCTCCGCCCGGAGGATCGGCCGGTGGCCTCCGCCCGGAGGTCCGGCTCTGCCCGAAGGTTCGGCCGGTGGCCTCCGGGCGACGCTTCGGCCGGCTGGCTATGCCCGAAGGTCCGACTCCGCCCGAAGGTTCGGCTCCGCCCAGAGGTCCGGCTCCGCCCAGAACGTCAGCCGGTCATCAGCCGGTCATCTTCGCCTGGAACTCGTCGAGGATCTTGTCCGCGGCGGTGTAGCCGATGCCCGCGATCCACAGCCGGTCGTCGACCTTGAAGACCTTGCCGTCCTTGGACGCCTTCAGCCCCTTCCACAGTCCGCTGTTCATCGTCTTGGTCGTCCCCGCCTTCGCCGGGTCGCCGTACGTCGACGTGAAGACGACGTCCGCGTCCGCGAGGTCGATCTTCTCGGGCGACACGTCGTACGAGAAGCCGTCCTTGGCCTTGTCGGTGATCGCGGGGCGGCCCATGCCGAGGTCGGCGAGGATCGAGCCGATGTAGTTCTGCTTGCCGTAGATGCGGATGTCGGAGCCCTCGACGAAGCGGACGAAGTTGACGTCGGTGTCGGCGGCCTTCTGCTTGCCGCCGATCGCCTCGGTCACCTTCGCGACGTGGGCGTCGTAGTCGGCGACGACCTTCTTCGCCTCGGCCTGCTTGCCGAGCGCCTCCGCGTGCAGCTGGAAGTTCTCCTTCCAGGCGGTTCCGGTGGACTCCGTCATCACGGTCGGGGCGATCGCCTTCAGCTGCTCGTAGCGGTCGCCGTCACGGACCTTGGAGGTGAGGATCAGATCCGGCTTCAGCGAGGCGACGGTCTCCAGGTTGGGGTTGGCGATCTCGCCGACCTCCTCGATGTCCTTCGTCCGGCTCGCGGGCAGGTAGGAGGGGAAGCCGTCCTCCGACGCCGAGTGCGTCGCGCCGACGGGCTGCACGCCGAGGGTGAGCGCGGAGTCCAGTTCACCGGTGTCGAGGACCACGACGCGCTTGGGGTCCACCGGGACCTCCACGTCGCCCATGGCCGTCTTGACGGTGTGGGTCTTCGCGGAGCCGGAGCCGGAACCGGAGTCGGAGGAGCCGCCGGCGCTCCCGCCGGACTCCGAGGAACCGCAGGCGGAGAGCGTGAGCGCGCCGGCCAGGGAGAGAGCGCCGAGAACGAGGCCGCGGCGGCGGACGGAGGGGGTCATGGGGTGCCTTTCGTAGAAGTGTGGGTGCTCGTCGGTCGCGTGTGCGCCGGGGTGACCGGGGTCGGTGCGCCGGCTCACGAAGCCGGTTCGGCCTGCCACGGAGCGCCCGGCACCACGAGCGGCGAACCGGTCACCGGGTCCGGGACGATCACCGCTTCCAGGCCGAAGACCTCGCGTACGAGTTCGGCGGTGACGATGTCCCGGGGGCGGCCCTCGGCGACGATCCGGCCCGCCTTCATGGCGACCAGGTGGTCCGCGTACCGGGCGGCCTGGTTGAGGTCGTGGAGCACGGTGACGACGGTCCGGCCGCGAGCGCCGTCCGCCGCCGGGGCGGTGAGCCGGCGCACCAGGTCCAGGACCTCCACCTGGTGCGCGATGTCGAGGTACGTGGTCGGCTCGTCGAGCAGCAGCAGATCGGTCTCCTGGGCGAGCGCCATCGCGATCCAGACCCGCTGGCGCTGACCGCCCGACAGCTCGTCCACGGACCGGTCGCCGAGCGCGGTGATGTCCGTACGCGCCATGGCGTCCGTCACCGCCCGCTCGTCCTCGTCCGACCACTGCTGCCACCAGTGCTGGTGCGGCTGGCGCCCGCGCGAGACGAGGTCGCTGACGGTGATCGCCTCCGGGGCCACCGGGGTCTGCGGCAGCAGCCCGATCGACTGGGCGATCTTCCTGGTGGGGATCTTCGACAGCTCGGTGCCGTCGAGGAGCACGGCCCCGCCGCGCGGCTTGAGGAGCCGGCCGAGCGCGCGCAGGGTGGTCGACTTGCCGCAGGCGTTCGGGCCGACGATGACCGTGACCCGGCCGTCCGGGACGTCGAGGTCCAGTGCGTCGACGACGGTGCGGTCCTCGTACGCGAGCGTCAGCCCCCGCGCGGTGAGCCGGCCGGTCGCGGTCCCGGCCACTGCGGTGTCGGACATCGGAGCGTCGGACATCGGGGTCGAACTCATGCTGTGCCTCCACTACGGCTGCGACCGCCGCCCTGACCGCGGATGATCAGCCAGATCAGATACGGGGCGCCGACCGCCGCCGTCAGTACGCCCACCGGCAGCTCGATGGGTGAGAAGAGCCTGCGTGCCAGCAGGTCCGCGAAGACCACGATCACCGCGCCGAGCAGCGCCGAGCAGAGCAGCGGGATCTGCGCGGTGCGGGTCATCCGGCGGGCGATCTGCGGGGCGAGGAGCGCCACGAAGTCGACCGGCCCGGCCGCGCCGGTCGCCACGGACGCCAGTATCACGCCGAGCGTGACCAGCCCCAGCCGTACCCGTCCCAGCCGCACCCCGAGCGCGGTCGCGGTGTCGTCGTCCATCGTGACGGTGCGCTGGGCGCGGGCGGCCCACAGCACGGCGGGCAGCAGGATCAGCAGCGTCCAGCCGACCGGCGCGGCCTCGGTCCAGCCGCGCCCGTTGAGCGAGCCGGTCATCCAGATGTGCGCCTGCTGGGCGACCAGGTAGTCGCCCTTCGTCAGGAACAGCGTGGTCACCGAGCGCAGCGCGATGGCGAAGCCGATGCCGATGAGGACGAAGCGGGTGGCGTGCAGCCCGCCGCGCCAGGCGAAGACGTACACGAGCGCCGCCGCGGCCACCCCGCCGATGACGGAGAGGTACGGCAGCACGGTGTACGAGGTGATGCCGAGGGTCATCGCGCCGACCGTGAGCGCGCTCGCCCCCTGGCTGATGCCGATGATGTCGGGGCTGGCCAGCGGATTGCGGGCGACGGTCTGGATCAGCGCGCCTGCGATCCCGAAGGCCGTGCCGACCAGCAGCCCCACGGTCATCCGCGGCAGCCGCAGCGTGCCGACGACGAGTTCGTCGGGGGACGGCTGCCCCAGGATCACCTTCACGACCTCGCCGGGCGCGACGAAGCTCTCGCCGACGCAGAGGTACGCGACGCAGACGGCGGCCAGCAGCACCACGAGTCCGGTGGCGACCAGGGCCGCCCGCCGGTGCAGCAGGAACCGCCCCCGCGACCCGATCCGCACGACCTGGTACCCGGCGGGCCGCACCCGGACCTTCGTACCGGCGCTCATGCGGGAACCGCCTTCCGGCGTACGAGGGCGACCAGGAACGGAACGCCGATCAGCGCCGTCATCACGCCCGCCGGGACCTCGCTCGGCGGGAAGACGATACGGCCGATCACATCGGACACCAGCAGCATCACGGGCCCGAGCAGCGCCGCCATCGGCAGCACCCAGCGGTGGTCGGAGCCGACGATCGCGCGGGCGATGTGCGGTACGGCGAGCCCGATGAACGCGATCGGCCCGGCCGCCGCGACACCGGTCCCGGTCAGCACCGTGGCCCCGATGCCGCCGACGATCCGTACCGTCGCGACGTTCTGCCCGAGCCCCTTCGCGACGTCCTCGCCGAGCGCCAGCGCGTCGAGGCCACGGGCGACGGACAGTACGAGCACGGTCCCGAGCAGCATGAACGGCCAGATCTGCTCCGCAACCTCGGCCTCCCGCCCGCCGAGCGATCCGGCCTGCCAGAAGCGGAACTCGTCCAGCGCGGCCGCCTTGGTCGTCAGCACCGCCGAGGTCACCGCCACCAGCAGCGCGTTGATGGCGGCGCCGGCCAGCGCGAGCTTCACGGGGGTGGCGCCCCCGCGCCCTCTCGACGCGATCGCGTACACGGCGACGGAGGCGATCGCCGCCCCTGCGAAGCCGAACCACACGTACCCCGTCAGGGTGTGGACCCCGGCGAACGCGATGGCCAGCACCACCCCCACCGAGGCGCCCTGGCTGATGCCGAGGATGCCGGGGTCGGCGATGGGGTTGCGGGTGATGCCCTGGAGCACCGTGCCCGCGATGGCCAGCGCGGCGCCGACCATCAGCCCGATCAGGGTGCGGGGCACGCGCATGTTCCGGATGACTTCGGCGTTGTCCGAGTTCCCGCCGTGCAGCAGGACATCGAACACTTCGGACGGGGGTATGGAACGAGCCCCCACGGCCAGGCTGAGGATTACCGCCACGAGCAGCGCCACGACGGCCGCCGCCGTCGCGAGTGCGCGTCTTGAGCGGCGTGGAGCGGCGGCTGACATCGGACCCAATCAAGTGGCGAAGAAC
Source organism: Streptomyces sp. NPDC001880 (assembly GCF_053594575.1). NCBI lineage: Bacteria > Bacillati > Actinomycetota > Actinomycetes > Kitasatosporales > Streptomycetaceae > Streptomyces > Streptomyces sp. NPDC001880. Next base: position 1,035 of record NZ_JBSFET010000058.1, on the reverse strand, counting down.
GAATGGCGTGAACGGTGCGAAGGTAAGGCTTGGCTAAGTCTAAGCACCGCAGTTCCGGGCCCGAAGGCCGCACCTGGGACGGACGCGTCAACCATCCCCACGACAATGGTTGCCATGCCCTCGCACCCCCTGACGGTCGGCTTCGACCTCGACATGACGCTCATCGACACCCGGCCCGGCATCAAGGCCGCCTACCTGGCGCTTTCCGCCGAAACGGGGACGCCGATCGATGCCGACCTGGTGGTGAGCAGGCTCGGCCCGCCGGTCGAGGAGGAGCTGCGGAACTGGTTCCCCGCCGACGCGGTGGCCGCGACCGCCGACCGGTACCGCGAGATCTATCCCACACACGCCATCGCCCCGAGCCTGGCGCTGCCCGGTGCGCGGGAGTCGATGGCGGCGATCCGCGAGCGGGGCGGCCGGACGATAGTCGTCACCGCCAAGCACCGGCCGAGCGCGGAACTCCACCTGGCCCACCTGGGCATCGAACCCGACGCGCTCATCGGCGGCCTGTGGGCCGAGGCCAAGGGCCGGGCCCTGCGCGAGCACGGCGCCCACATCTACGTCGGCGACCACACCGGCGACGTACGCGGCGCCCGCACGGCCGGCGCCGTCTCGGTGACGGTCACCACGGGCCCGTGCGACGCGACGGAACTCCGGGCGGCGGGGGCGGACGTCGTCCTGCCGTCCCTGACGGAGTTCCCGGCGTGGCTGGAGGAGTACGAGGCGCGCTGAGGGCTGTGGGTGCGGGTGCGGGGGCAGGGGCGTGGGCGGGGCGCCTACGCCTTGGCCGCGCATTCGGCCCAGAGCAGCTTCCCGCCCTGCCCCGGCAGTCCGCCCCGCATCGGGTACGCGCCCCAGGACTCCGCGTAGAGCGTGACGAGGTACAGCCCGCGTCCCCGTTCGGCCAGTTCCTCCGGTGTCCGGGCGCCCCACCGGAACGGGGGCGGGGATGTGCGGATCGGTGTCCCAGACGCTCAGCCGGATGCGGCTGCGCCCGGCGTCGCGCAGGCGCAGGGAGTACGGCCCCGAGGAGTA
>NZ_JBSFET010000057.1:0-40615 GCF_053594575.1 Streptomyces sp. NPDC001880 | reverse complement strand
TACTGCAGGGGGGACCCTGTGGGAGAGTAGGACGCCGCCGAACTCCTTTTGTGGGAGAGCCCCGTGCCCTTGTGGCACGGGGCTTTTCTGCGTTCCGAGCGTCTAGGCTCGAACCATGCGCTACGAACTGGTCATCTTCGACAACGACGGTGTGCTCGTGGACAGCGAGCCGATCTCCAACACCATCCTGGCCGAGTACCTCACAGAGCTCGGTCACCCCACCTCGTACCAGGAGAGTCTTCGCGACTACATGGGGGCCGCCGTGCACCGGGTGCACGATCTCGTCGAGGAAAGGACCGGGGAGAAGCTGCCCTCGGACTTCGACGCGACGCTGCATTCGCGGATCTTCGCCGCGTTCGAGCAGGAGCTGGAACCGGTGGCCGGGGTCGAGGACGTGCTGGGGAAGCTTGTCGCCGACGGGGTTCCGTACTGTGTCGCGTCCTCCAGCAGCCACGAGCGGATCCGGGTCGGGCATCGCCGGACCGGGATCGACCAGTGGTTCGAAGAGGAGTGGATCTTCAGCGCGGAGGACGTGGGGCAGGGAAAGCCGGCGCCCGATCTGTTCCTGCTCGCTGCCGAGCGGATGGGCGTTCCTCCCGAGCGGTGCGTCGTCATCGAGGACAGCCCGCTCGGAGTGGAGGCCGCCAGGGCCGCGGGGATGGATGTGTACGGGTTTACGTCGATGATGCCGGCGGACCGGCTCGCCGGGGTGATCGGGCACTTCTCCGACATGAGCCAACTCCGGGAACTGCTCGCCTGACCCATCTACCCACGGGTAGAAACTGGCCCTACGCTCGCGGCCATGACAGGTGCTCGTTTGCGGCACGGCAGGGCTTCCCTCACGCTGAGTTTCTTCGTGCAGGGAGTCACCTTCGCGCTGCTGGTGACGCGGATTCCGGCCATCCAGGACCGGTACGGGATATCCGACGGACTGTTGCCCGTCTTCCTGGCCGCGGTGCCCATCCTGGCCGGGGTGGGCAGCGTGGTCACCGAGAAGGTGGTCGCGCGGGTGCGGCCCAGTGTCGTGCTGCGATGGGCCCAGCCCGTGGTGATGCTTTCGCTGCTCGGTGCCGGGGCCGGGAACGTGCTGTGGGAAGCGGCGCTGGCGCTGGCCGTGTTCGGGCTTTCTGTCGGGGCGCTCGACGCCTCCATGAACATGATCGGGGTCAGCCTCCAGCGGGCGTACGGGCGCTCCATCATGCTCGGGTTCCATGCCACGTACAGCCTGGGCGGGATCGCCGGGGCGTCCATGGCGTGGGCCGGGGCGCACTGGGACCTCTCGCTGCTGGTCTCCTACCTACCGGCGGTCGTCGTGTTGCTTCCCGCCGCGTTCATCGGGAGCCGGTGGTACACCGAGGGCGCGTCGGCGGAGGCGGAGCCGGGGGAGACACCGGGCAAGGGGGCAGCGGCCTCGGTCTCCTTCAAGTTGCTGATGCCGCTCTGTCTGGTGATGAGCTTCGCGTACATCGGGGACTCGACGGTCTCCAACTGGAGCGCCAAGTATCTGCAGGACGTGCTGGGGAGCTCGGAGCAGCTGTCGACCCTTCCGTACAACGTCTACATGGTGACGACGCTGCTGGGGCGGGCCGTCGGGGACTTCGGGGTGCGGCGGTTCGGGGCCGTGGCCGTGGTGCGGTCCGGGAGTGTGCTGGCGGCTGCCGGGTTCGCCGTGGTCGCGGTGGCCGGTGGGGCGTGGACCGGGATGCTCGGGTTCACCATGCTCGGGCTCGGGCTCTGCGTGGTCGTGCCGCAGACGTTCGCCGCTGCCGGGCGAATGTTCCCCGGGGCGAGCGATACGGCCGTCGCACGGCTGAACGTCTTCAACTATGTGGGATTCCTGGTGGGATCGCCGCTGGTGGGGACGCTCGGGGACGCCTGGAGCTACCGGGGGGCGATGCTCATACCGATGGTGCTGGTGCTCGCGACGCTGGTGTACGCAAAGTCGTTCGGTGAGCAGCCCGCCCGATACGGTGGCGGGCATGAGCGGCCGCGCACAGTTGATGTGGGATGACGCAGTAACGGGATACAACTTCGGGGAAAGTCATCCGATGGACCCCGTCAGACTCGCCCTGACCATGGGGCTGGTCCGGGCGTTCGGGCTCGACGGCGCGGTGGACGTGGTGGCGGCCGAGCCCGCCGGGGAGTCCACGCTGCGGCTGGTGCACCGCGAGGACTATGTGGCCGCGGTGCGTGCCGCCTCGGCGGATCCGAAGCGGGCCGATCAGCGCTACGGGCTCGGGACCGTGGACGATCCGGCGTTCGTGGGGATGCACGAGGTGTCGGCGCTGATCGCCGGGCAGTCGGTGGCGGCGGCCGAGGCGGTGTGGCGCGGGGACACCTCTCACGCCGTGAACTTCACGGGCGGGCTGCACCACGCCATGCCCGGCGGTGCGGCGGGATTCTGCGTCTACAACGATCCGGCGCTCGCCATCGCGCGGTTGCTGGAGCTGGGCGCCGAGCGGGTCGCGTACATCGATGTGGATGTGCACCACGGGGACGGGGTGCAGGCGGCGTTCTGGGAGGACCCGCGGGTTCTGACCGTATCGCTGCACGAGCACCCGCGGACGCTCTTCCCGCAGACCGGCTGGCCGGAGGAGACCGGCTCCGGGGCGGGTGAGGGCAGTGCGGTGAATGTGGCACTGCCGGCCGGTACGGGGGACGCGGGGTGGCTGCGGGCGTTCCACGCGGTGGTACCGGAGCTGCTGGCGGACTTCCGCCCGCAGGCGCTGGTGAGCCAGCACGGGGCCGATACGCATTTCGAGGATCCGCTCGCCCACCTCGCGGTGTCGCTGGACGCGCAGCGCGCGGTGATGTCGGCCTGTCACGACCTCGCCCATGAGTACGTGGAGGGCGGGCGCTGGGTGGCGCTCGGCGGGGGCGGTTACGCGGTCGTCGATGTGGTGCCGCGGTCCTGGACGCATCTGGTGGGGATCGCCGCGCATGCGCCGGTGGACCCGGAGTCGGTGATCCCGCCGTCGTGGCGGGACGAGGTCTATGCCCGGACCCGGCAGTTGGGGCCGGCCCGGATGACGGACGGCCGTACTCCTTCCTGGAAGTCGTGGGAGGAAGGGTACGACCCCGCGGACCGGCTGGACCAGGCGGTGCTGGCGACGCGGCGGGCGGTGTTCCCCCTTCGGGGGCTGCTGACCTGATCCGGGCGGGGCGGTCGTGGCCCGGACGATTCCGTGCGGTGGCGCGTAATGGTTACGCCAACCGTGCGGCGTAGCCCGGCTTCCGGCCCCCCGTCCGGGTGACTGGGGGAGCATCGGTGGTGTGTTGAGCACCGGAGCGCTGCGTGCGCATCTGCTGGCGGCCCGGTTGGCCGGGCCCGTGGCCACCTCGCGGGAAGCGAGTCTGCGGAGCTATCGGCTCTTCGCCGCCAGGGATCCGCGGGTGACGCTCGGGCTCGTCCCCGGCCGGGACTGGAAGGAACTCGATCTGCTCCGTCTGATGGCTGACAAGTGCGGGGTCTCGGACGATCCCGCTCATGTCTCCGGGCCCGATGTGATCGATCCGGAGCGGACCCTGGCGGGTCTGGACGCTTTCGCCGAGCGGCTGTCGCATGCCGCGGCCCGGCGGGCGCCGGTGCTGTTCGGGACCGGTCATCCGCATCGGCTGCTCGGTTTCTACGCAGCGCTGGCAGACGCCATGTCGGCGGCCGGGTGCCTCGTACTCACTCACGCGCAGGGGCGATGTATCGACATAACGACCCGGTTCGGCGTACGCACGTGCAGCCTCGACTACGTACGAGGAGTCGCGATGGTGCGCGAACCCGGCGCGCGGGCTCCCGGTGGTGACACCGGCGCACATACCCATTCCCCGCTGCCGGTCAGGGTCGTCCTGGAGGCGGCCGCGGAGGGCCGCGGGCTGCTGCCGGAGCTGGTCGTCGGGGACCACGGCTGGGTCTGCGGGGCAGGTCAGCTGGGCATTGAGGCGATCGGCCTGGCCGATACGAACGATCCCGCGCTGTTCGTCGGGGAGGCCGAGGGGCGGGTGGCGGTCGCTGTGCCGCTCGATGACGCCGTGCCGTCCGCGTACTACCGGCCACTCACGCGCTATGTACTCAATCGGGTGTTTCTGTCACGGTAGGCGGCCGATCACCTCACCTCTTCCCCACTCGCATCACCCGCCCCTAACCTGGGGAGTGAGCGCACAACGACGAAGAGTCACCGGAGGGGAAGCCGGTGCGCGTCTCGTGCGGAAGGTACAGGTGGGTCATGGCTGCTGGCAGCGAGAGGCCTCTGAACGAGGTCAAGTTTCTGACTGTGGCGGAAGTCGCCTCGGTCATGAGAGTGTCGAAGATGACCGTGTACCGCTTGGTGCACAGCGGTCATCTGCCGGCGATCCGGGTGGGCAGGTCCTTCCGGGTCCCGGAGCAAGCGGTTCACGAGTATCTCCGCGAGTCTTTTGTGGGGGTGGAGTCCGCCTGAGGTTCACCTCGGATTACGCCCCTCACGCGCTGGCGGGTAGGCTAGGCCGACCGTAGGTCGTGTGGGCCCAGACGCCCCGCACCAGTGAAGAAGAAGTGAGCGAGGGTAGTCGTGGGCTCTGTTATCAAGAAGCGGCGCAAGCGGATGGCCAAGAAGAAGCACCGCAAGCTGCTCAAGCGCACGCGCGTTCAGCGTCGCAACAAGAAGTAGGCGAACGCAGTTCGTGAATCCGCAGCCCTCCCGCCGATCCGGTGGGAGGGCTGCGGTGCGTTGTGGGGGCGGTGAGGTGACCCGCATTCGGGCCAAAGACTCGGGGGAAGGCCGCCGTGCGGTCGTCACGGGGCAACGTCCACCCGCTACGGTGACGGCCAGGGGAAACCTTTCGACGGAAGGCGCGGATCTTGGGGAAGGTCGTGCTGGTCACGGGAGCGGCCCGGCAGCTGGGGGGCCGCTTCGTGCGGCGCATCCAGCGTGATCCGGGTGTGGACCGGGTGGTCGCCGTCGACGCGGTCGCGCCCGGACACGAGTTGGGCGACGCCGAGTTCGTGACGGCGGACATCCGCCAGCCGGCGATCGCCAGAGTCCTTGCCGAGCACTCCGTGGACACGGTGGTGCACCTGGACGTCTCGGCCAAGGCGGTCGGCACGGGCGGCCGGACGACGGTCAAGGAGACCAACGTCATCGGCACCATGCAGTTGCTCGGCGCCTGCCAGAAGGCGCCGAGCGTGCGGCGGCTGGTGGTCAAGTCCAGTACGAACGTGTACGGCTCGGCGCCGCGCGACCCGGCGGTCTTCACCGAGACCACCCCGCCCAAGTCCCTGCCCAGTGGCGGCTTCGCCAAGGACGTGGTGGAGGTCGAGGGATACGTACGGGGCTTCGCGCGCCGCCGCCCGGATGTGGCCGTGTGCGTACTGCGGTTCGCGAACATCCTGGGTCCCCGGGCCGATTCGCCGCTCGCCGACTATCTGTCGCTGCCCGTTCTGCCGACGGTGTTCGGGTACGACCCGAGGCTTCAGTTCGTGCACGAGGACGACGTCGTCGACGTACTGGGTGTCGCGTCGGGCGAGCCGGGGCGCGGGACGCTGAACAGCGGCACGTTCAACATCGCGGGGGACGGGGTGCTGCTGCTCTCGCAGTGCTCGCGGCGGCTGGGGCGGCCGACGGTGCCGTTGCTGCTGCCCGCGGTCACCTGGGTCGGCCAGGCGCTGCGTACCTTCGCCATGACGGATTTCTCGCCGGAGCAGATCCGGCTGCTCACCCACGGCCGGGTGGTATCCACCGTGCAGATGCGCGAGACGCTCGGCTTCCACCCCCGGTTCAGTACCGCGGAGACGTTCGCGGAGTTCGCGCGCAGTCAGGGGCCCGGACTGCTGCCACCAGAGGTGGTGGGTCAGGCGGTCGACAGGCTGGCCGGCATGCCGTTCGCCGGGGCGGGCGGCGATGTTCCGGGCAACACCGGGGCCGGCGACACCGAGCCGCCCCCCAGCGCCAGGTAAGGAGCGCACCGACGATGGCGGATGCCAAGGTCATTCCGTTCGACGACGACCGTTCGCGGACGGGTCGTTCAGCGCGCCCCGTACGGCGCCGGTCCGCAGGGGACGGCGGCGGGGGGCCCGCGGCGGGGCCGGCGGCCGTGAGCGCCCTTCCGGGGCAGCAGGACGCCTCGAAGCCGCAGGAGGAGCCCGAGCGGGCCGGGCGGCCTCTGGAACCGGAGGAGCGTGGTGGCTGGGACCGGCGGATCGCCGGCGGGCTCGCGTTCCTGCGGCGGCGGGTCACGGGAGAGTATGACGTCGACGAGTTCGGGTACGACGAGGAGCTGACCGACCAGGTCCTGATGTCGATGCTCAGGCCGGTGTACGAGAAGTACTTCCGGGTCGAGGTGAAGGGCATCGAGAACATCCCTTCCGAGGGCGGGGCGCTGATCGTGTCCAATCATTCGGGGACGTTGCCGCTCGACGGGTTGATGCTCCAGGTCGCCGTGCACGACAACCATCCGGCGGACCGTCATCTGCGGCTGCTCGCCGCCGATCTCGTCTTCGTGCTGCCGGTGGTGAACGAACTGGTCCGCAAGGCCGGGCATACGCTGGCCTGTTCGGAGGACGCCGAGCGGCTGCTGCGGCGGGGCGAGGTCGTCGGGGTGATGCCGGAGGGGTTCAAGGGCATCGGGAAGCCGTTCGGGGAGCGGTACAAGCTCCAGCGCTTCGGGCGGGGCGGTTTCGTGTCCACGGCGCTGCGGGCCGGGGTGCCGATCATTCCGTGCTCGATCGTGGGGGCGGAGGAGATCTACCCGATGATCGGCAATTCGAAGACGCTGGCGCGGTTGCTGGGCTTTCCGTACTTCCCGATCACGCCGACGTTTCCCTGGCTCGGGCCGCTCGGGGCGGTGCCGCTGCCGACGAAGTGGACGATCCAGTTCGGGGAGCCGATCTCCACGGCCGGGTATCCGCTGGAGGCGGCGGAGGATCCGATGCTGATGTTCAACCTGACGGATCAGGTGCGGGAGCAGATCCAGCACACGCTGTACAAGCTGCTGGTGCAGCGGAGGTCGGTGTTCTTCTGAGGGGGCGTCCCCGGCGATCGCCGGACGGGCTTGCTCCTGCTCGTCCGGCGATCGGGACAGCCCTTGGGGTCTTTCGTTTGGATCAGGCCTGGTCCAAACGAAAGACCCTAACCGTTCGCGTCCTCGCCGTTGATCCCCAGGCCTGGGAGCAGGCCGGGGAGGAGCGGCGGGAGGGTGACGTCCGGGGTGGGCGGGGTGCCGCCCCGGACGTCGGCGGACGGGGCGGTGCCCTGGGGCGGGGTGCCGAGGAGGCCGTCCGTGCCGCCGCCGATCAGACCCTCGGGCGCGGTGCTGCCCGATCCTGACGGGTGGGGCGAGGTGCTGTCGCCCGTACGGCCGTGTGGGGCTTGTGGTGACGTGGGTGTCGAGGGGGCCGTGCGGGACGGTGCCGTGTTGCGGTCCGCGGTGTCCGGCTGCTGTGCGCCGCCGCTGCCGTCCGGGATGCGGGGAAGCAGCGACTGGAGCGGCTGGACCTCTTGGTCTATGGCGTCGAAGACCGAGCTGACCTGGTCGCCGATGTCCGTCAGCTGTACGGGCAGCCGGTCGCGGAGGCTGCTCCAGGTCTCGCGGTGCGCGCGGGAGAAGGAGTCCAGGGTCTGGATGGGGCCGATGGCGCCGTTCTGCTGGTAGGCGGAGCGGAGCAGGCGGTGGCCCTCGCTGGCGTCGTGCGTCATGCCGTTGAGCGCGCGCCTGACCTCGCCGAGCTGTTCGTGGTCCAGGGCACCGGAGCGGGCGCGCTCCATCAGCCGGCGGGCCTCGCTGAGCCTGGTCGACGCCTGGTCGAGGTAGACCTCGCCGCGGTCGGCGTCGCCGCTGGCCATGCCGAGGTGGATGTCCTCCATGCCGCGTTTGAGCCCGTACAGCGAATCACCCGGCAGGGCGTCGGAACTGGCAGCGGCCACTCCGCCGAAGGCGCCCGCCGCCACACCGACGGTGAGTCCGCCGGCCGCGAGGCCCTTCGTCCAGCGTGAACGCGGTCGCAATTTCCGGAGCGGGGAGGCCCGGTGGGCTCCCTTGGCACGCTGCTCGGGCACCGTAGGGCCCGCGGACGCACCGCCCTCGGTGAGCATGGCCTCCATGGCGGCGACGAGCTGGGCTCGCTGCACCACTTTGACCTCGGGATCCAATTCCGGCCGCGGTACCTCACCGAGGCCGTTCGCCAGGGCCAACAGCGGTCCGTGGTCGGCCTCTTCGGCCGGTTCCTCGGGCTGTGCGGCCGCCGCACCGCGGAGCGACTGCTCCTCCAGGGCCTGGGCGAAGGCGTTCGCCCGCCGGTGTGCCGAAACGTTTGCGATCACTGGCGGCACCTCCTCTCGTCATGACGGTCGACTCCCCTGGGGGTTCTGAAGGTTGCACACCTTGAGCGCTTCCACACGGATGAGTGAGTGTCGGCGGACAGGGGGTGACCACAGGGGGCCTGCAACCGGGACAACGAGGGGCGCGGCACATGGGTTACGCACGAAGGATGATCGGACCAGTGCGTGATGGGTGTGTCGCCGAGCGTGGTTCGACCGGGGGTGGGGTCAGCGGGCATCGTCCGGGAGGAGCCGGGCCAGCGTGCGGACGGCGCGGTACTGAAGGGTCTTGATGGCGCCCTCGTTCTTGCCCATGACCCGGGCGGTCTCGGCGACCGAGAGGCCCTGGAGGAAGCGCAGGGTCACGCATTCCTGCTGCTGGGGGTTGAGCCGGCGCACGGCCTGCAGGAGCGCGGCGTTGGACAGGGACTCCAGGACGGAGTCCTCGGGGCTGCGTTCGACTTCGTTGGCGTCGAGCATTTCACCGGTGGTCACTTCGAGCCGGAAGCGGCTGGACTTGAAGTGGTCGGCGACCAGGTTGCGGGCGATGGTGACCAGCCAGGCGCCGAAGTCGCGGCCCTGCCAGGTGAAGGTGGAGATGCGGCGCAGGGCGCGCAGGAAGGTCTCGCTCGTGAGATCCTCCGCCGTCGCCTTTCCGCCCACGCGGTAGTAGATGTAGCGGTAGACGGTGTCGCTGTACTGGTCGTAGAGGCGGCCGAAGGCGTCGGCCTCGCCGGCCTGGGCGCGCTCGACGAGATCCATCATGCGCGCGCTGTCGCTGTCGGCGGTCGGCCGGCGGACGGTGGACGTGGTCGTTGCGCCGCGGTTGCTGCGTCTTCCGACCGCCGCACTGCGTTCGGCCATGGCATAGCAGGGGCCGACAGGTGCAGGGGTGGCAAATGCGGGTACGGCGTACGCGGTGGGGACGAAGCCGCGCAGGCGGTCGGCGACCGTTGCGCGCAGCGTAGCCAGGCCCGAGGCGTCAACCCCGACGTGTGGGTACACGGGACTCCCAGAGGCAGAGCTTCCATCACGTGCAGTGCGAAACCGTCACTCGTCGTAGTGAGTGATGGGTTCCGGAATGCGTCTGAGGAGAATAACGCTTCGTACAGGCAGTGCTACACCCAGTTGCTCAAATCATCGATTACGTCGTTTCCGTAGCGACTAAACGACACATTTAGTGGCACATCGTGACCGCTTATTGATCGAATTGCTTCGTGATCTGTCTGCCGGGGCGACGGGTTGTGGTCGTGTGCGAGCAACGCGACTGGCGGGAGCGGGTCGCCGGGTAAGGGGTCCCGACCGGCAGCGCGGGTCCGGGCGTGGCTCGCCCGGACCGCGGAGGGGCCGGGTGGGGCGGGAACGCGTCAGCGGCGGCGGCGGTGCAGGGCGACGGCGGCCGCGGTGCCGCCCGCGATCGCGCCCACGCCTGCCGCAGCCGGGATGCCGACCTTGGCCGCCTTGCGGCCCGTCCGGTAGTCCCGCAGCCGCCAGTCGAGCGCGCGGGCGTGCTTGCGGAGCTTGGCGTCGGGGTTGATCGCATACGGGTGTCCGACCAGGGACAGCATCGGGATGTCGTTGTGCGAATCGCTGTACGCCGCGCAGCGGTCGAGGTCCAGGCCCTCGGCGGCGGCCAGGGCGCGGACCGCTTCGGCCTTCGCGGGGCCGTGCAGCGGCTCGCCGACCAGGCGGCCGGTGTAGACGCCGCCGACGGATTCGGCGACCGTGCCGAGCGCGCCGGTCAGGCCGAGGCGGCGGGCGATGATCGTGGCGGTCTCCACCGGGGCGGCGGTGACCAGCCAGACGCGCTGCCCGGCGTCGAGGTGGGCCTGGGCGAGGGCCCGGGTGCCGGGCCAGATGCGGTCGGCCATGTACTCGTCGTAGATCTCCTCGCCGATGGACATCAGCTCCGAGACCCGGTGGCCCTTGACGATGGACAGGGCGCTGTCGCGGGCGTCCTGCATGTGCTCCGGGTCCTCGACGCCGGCCAGTCTGAACCAGGCCTGCTGCCAGGCGAACCGGGTCAGCTCGCGGCGCTGGAAGAACTTGCGCTTGTACAGGCCGCGGCCGAAGTGGAAGAGCGCCGCGCCCTGCATGACGGTGTTGTCCAGGTCGAAGAAGGCGGCGGCCCGGTCGTCGCCGACGACGGGGAAGGGCGCTTCCTCGGCCTCCGCCTTCGTGGCGGCGTCCTGCTCGGCGCCGGAGGTCTGATCGTCGGGGAGGGCGGACTTCCGCGCTGCTTCAGCTGCTGCCTCGCCGGCCAGCACGCTCCGTGCTGTCGCGGGGCGCCTACGGGGTGTGAGCCATCCAAGAGCGGCCATGCCGTGAGCATAGCCAGTCGGTCAGTGCCTTCCCGACCTGCCGGGATGCCGCGGCGTGAACTCTCTGCCACGGATTCGCCGAGCGGGTGATTCCGGGCGTACCGGATAGAGGAGGGAACGGCTTCGCCTCCGGCGCAGAATGAAGGCATGAGTGCCCTGTTGCGACGTACGAAGAAGAAGCCCGCGGAACGCGTGGTGACCCTGGTGGGGAAGCCCGGGTGTCACCTCTGTGACGACGCCAGGCAGGTGGTGCGGGAGGTGTGTGAGGAGACCGGCGCGTCCTGGGAGGAGAAGGACATCACCCGGGACGAGGAGCTGTACCGGGAGTACTGGGAGCAGATTCCGGTGGTGCTGATCGACGACGAGCAGCACACGTTCTGGCGGGTGGACCCGGAGAGGCTGCGCCGGGCACTGCGTTCGTGAGCGAAAGCCCGGTACCATCATGGGCGTTTTGAGTGCTCTCGGGGGAGTGGTTGTGAGGAGTGTGTTCCGCTTTGCCCCCTTCGGGCCTGCAACGGGCTGATGCGATCCTTGGTTCCGGGATCGCACGACGAATGTGCGTGACCCCGGTCACTTTGACCGGACAAAACGGACACTATCTTTGTGCACGTGTTCACAAAGACATAGCCTGCATTCGACGGGGCGGTCCTGGGAAATACGGCCGCCTGCAGCCCCGCTCATCCCGCAGGAGCACCGTGGCAACTGGCCGAACTCACCGACCGGCGACCCGTAGCCGAGGAATTCCCGAGGCCACCGTCGCCCGACTTCCGCTGTACCTGCGCGCACTGACCGCGCTCTCCGAGCGCTCGGTACCCACGGTCTCGTCCGAGGAGCTCGCCGCGGCGGCGGGGGTCAACTCTGCCAAGCTGCGCAAGGACTTCAGCTACCTCGGTTCGTACGGGACGCGCGGTGTCGGGTACGACGTCGAGTATCTCGTGTACCAGATCTCCCGCGAACTCGGGCTCACCCAGGACTGGCCGGTCGTGATCGTCGGCATCGGTAACCTCGGCGCCGCGCTCGCCAACTACGGCGGCTTCGCCTCCCGCGGTTTCCGGGTTGCCGCGCTGATCGACGCCGACCCCGCGTTGGCCGGAACGCCGGTCGCCGGGATCCCTGTCCAGCACGCCGACGAGCTGGAGCAGATCATCGGCGACAACGGCGTGTCGATCGGTGTCATCTCGACCCCGGCCGGTGCCGCGCAGCAGGTCTGCGACCGGCTGGTCGCCGCGGGCGTCACCTCCATCCTGAACTTCGCGCCGACCGTGCTGTCCGTGCCCGACGGCGTGGACGTCCGCAAGGTCGACCTCTCCATCGAGCTCCAGATCCTCGCCTTCCACGAGCAGCGCAAGTCCGGCGAGGAAACCGTCGAGAGCAGCCAGGACCCGGCCGCACCCCCGGTGCGCTCGGCCGTCGGCGGCCGGAAGGGACCAGACGGGGACATGCCCGCCGTGATGCCGGCATGAGTCTTCTCGTCGTAGGGCTGAGCCACCGCAGCGCCCCCGTCTCCGTACTGGAGCGGGCCTCGCTGGCTGCCGAGACACAGGCCAAGCTGCTCCAGGACACCCTCGCCGCGGAGCCCGCGGTCGAGGCCGCCGTCCTGGCCACCTGCAACCGCATCGAGCTGTACGCCGACGTGGACAAGTTCCACGCGGGCGTCGCCGAGCTGTCCACGCTCCTCGCCCAGCACAGCGGCGTCGGCCTGGACGAGCTCACTCCGTATCTCTATGTGCACTACGAGGACCGGGCCGTCCATCACCTCTTCTCGGTGGCGTGCGGGCTGGACTCGATGGTCGTCGGCGAGGGGCAGATCCTCGGCCAGATCAAGGACGCGCTGGCGCTGGGGCAGGAGCTCCACACCGCGGGCAGGCTGCTGAACGATCTGTTCCAGCAGGCCCTGCGGGTCGGCAAGCGGGCCCACAGCGAGACCGGGATCGACCGGGCCGGGCAGTCGCTCGTCACCTTCGGCCTGGAACAGCTCGCGGTCGGCGCGGACGTCGCCGAGTGGGCCGCGGGCAAGCGTGCGCTGGTGATCGGCGCGGGTTCGATGTCCTCGCTCGCCGCCGCCACCCTGGCCCGCACCGGCGTCGCCGAGATCGTCGTCGCCAACCGGACCCGGGCCCGTGCCGACCGGCTCGTCGAGATCCTGGCCCAGCCCGGAGGCACCGGCGTGGCCGCCCGAGCCGTGGAGATGGCCGCCGTCCGCGACGAACTGACACGTGCCGACGTCGTCGTCTCGTGCACCGGTGCGACCGGTCTCGTGCTGACCGCCGAGGCCGTCGCCGCGGCGCTCGGCCTGGACGTCGACGCCACCGAGACGCCCGCCGACGCACCCGCGGTGCCCGCCCCCGCCGATGTCGACCGGCACGCCGCCTGGGTGGAGAACGGCAGCGCCGGAGCGGTGCGCCAGGCCGCCCGCCGGGCCACCGTGCCCGCGCAGGGCGCCGGCCCCGTGCGTCTGGCCCTGCTCGACCTCGCCATGCCGCGCGACATCGACGGCGGGGCGGCCCGGCTCGACGGGGTGCACCTCGTCGACATCGAGTCGCTCGCGGAGGCGTCGGCGGACGCCCCGATGGCCGCCGACGTGGACCAGGTGCGCACCATCGTCTCCGACGAGGTCGCCGCCTTCGGTGCCGCCCAGCGCGCCGCCCACATCACCCCGACCGTCGTCGCGCTGCGCACCATGGCCGCCGGAGTGGTCGCGGGCGAGATCGCGCGGCTCGACGGGCGCCTCCCCGACCTGGACGAGAAGCAGCGCGCCGAGGTCTCGCAGACCGTGCGCCGCGTCGTCGACAAGCTCCTGCACGCGCCCACCGTGCGGGTCAAGCAGCTCGCCAGCGAGCCCGGCGGCGCCGGGTACGCCGATGCGCTGCGGGAACTCTTCGACCTCGACCCGCAGACGGTTGCAGCCGTCTCCCGGGCAGACCTGAACGACCCGAATCGAGGGCGGTCATGACCGACAACTCACCCCTGGGCGCGGGGGCCGACAAGCCGCTGAGGCTGGGCACCCGGCGCAGCAAGCTCGCCATGGCGCAGTCCGGCCATGTCGCCGACGCGGTCCGCGAGGTGACCGGGCGCGCCGTCGAGCTCGTCGAGATCACCACGTACGGCGACACCTCGCGGGAGCACCTCGCGCACATCGGTGGCACCGGTGTGTTCGTCGCGACGCTGCGCGACGCGCTGCTGAGGGGCGAGGTGGACTTCGCCGTCCACTCGCTCAAGGACCTGCCGACCGCGCAGCCCGAGGGCCTCGTGCTGGCCGCGGTGCCGGTGCGCGAGGACCCGCGCGACGTGCTGGTGGCGCGGGACGGGCTGACCTTCGAGCAGCTGCCGTCCGGCGCCCGCATAGGCACCGGCTCGCCGCGCCGCATGGCGCAGCTCAACGCGTACGCCCGTAACCACGGCCTCGACATAGAGACCGTGGCGATCCGGGGGAACGTCGATACGCGTATCGGATTTGTCCGGAGCGGTGAGCTGGACGCGGTGGTACTCGCCGCGGCCGGGCTCAGCCGCCTCGGCCGGACCGGTGAGGTGACTGATTTCCTGTCGGTCGACACCGTCCTGCCCGCTCCCGGCCAGGGAGCACTGGCGATCGAGTGCGCTGCGAGCAGCGCCGACCTCGCCGCCGCGCTCGCAGAGCTCGACGACCCGTACACCCGGGTCGCCGTGACCGCCGAGCGTGCCCTGCTCGCCGCCCTGGAGGCCGGTTGCTCCGCACCTGTGGGTGCGCTGGCCGACCTCCTGGTCGACGGACAGGCTGTCAACGAACTGCGTCTGCGCGGTGTCGTCGGTTCCACCGACGGTTCCTCGCTGGTGCAGCTGTCCACCACCGGTCCCGTTCCCACGTCGCAGGACGACGCGGCGGCCCTCGGTCGCGAGCTCGCGGCCGAGATGCTTGCCAAGGGTGCGGCCGGTCTTATGGGGGAGCGAGCACTTTGAGCCCCACCGGCCCCGCCGCAACCGACTTTCCGGCCCTGTCCGCACAAGGGCACGTCACCTTCCTCGGCGCCGGTCCCGGCGACCCGGGACTGCTGACTCTGCGCGCCGTCGAGGCGCTTGCGAGCGCGGACGTCCTTGTCGCCGAGCCGGACGTCCTCGGCGTCGTTCGCTGCCATGCGCGCGCAAGCGTAAGCACACCTGAGCTGACGGTTGTTGACGCGCAGTCAGCAGCCGCCGGTGTTCCCGTTCTCAGGGATGCGGTCAATCTTGTCATGGAGGCGGTGAGGGGCGGCAGGCGGGTCGTCCGTGCCGTCGCCGGTGACCCGGGACTGGACGGCAGCGCCGGTGCCGAGATGCTCGCCTGCGCCGCTGCCGGCATCCCCTTCGAGGTCGTGCCGGGCGTCGCCCATGTCGTGGGTGTGCCCGCGTACGCCGGTGTGCCGCTCCGCGACGAGCAGGGCGCGGACGTCAGGTTCGTGGACGCCCGTACCGCCTCCGACCGCTGCTGGACCGAGGTCGGCGCGAGCGATGCCACGGCCGTCATCTCGACGACGCTGGACGCGGTGGGCGCGGCCGCCGGTGAGCTGGTCTCGGCGGGCCGCAAGCCCGACACCCCGCTGACCGTGACGGTCGCCGGTACGACGACCCGCCAGCGCACCTGGACGGCGACCCTCGGGACGATCGCCCAGGTCCTGAAGCAGGCGAAGGTCCTGCCGTCGCCGGAGGGACACCGGCCCGTCATAGCCGTGGTCGGTGAGCACAGCTCCGCCGCCCAGCGCGACCAGCTCGCGTGGTTCGAGTCCAAGCCGCTGTTCGGCTGGAAGGTGCTCGTGCCGCGCACGAAGGAGCAGGCCGCGTCGCTCTCCGACCAGCTTCGTTCCTACGGCGCCGTGCCGCACGAGGTCCCGACGATCGCCGTCGAGCCGCCCCGTACGCCCCAGCAGATGGAGCGCGCGGTCAAGGGCCTGGTCACGGGCCGTTACGAGTGGATCGCCTTCACCAGCGTCAATGCCGTGAAGGCCGTCCGGGAGAAGTTCGAGGAGTACGGGCTCGACGCCCGTGCCTTCGCCGGGATCAAGGTCGCGGCCGTCGGCGAGCAGACCGCCGCCGCGCTCGTCGACTTCGGTGTGAAGCCGGACCTGGTGCCGTCCGGCGAGCAGTCCGCCGCCGGTCTGCTGGAGGACTGGCCGCCGTACGACCCGGTCTTCGACCCGATCGACCGGGTCTTCCTGCCGCGCGCCGACATCGCCACCGAGACGCTGGTGGCCGGGCTCATCGAGCTGGGCTGGGAGGTCGACGACGTCACCGCGTACCGCACGGTCCGTGCCTCGCCGCCGCCCTCCGACACGCGTGAGGCGATCAAGGGCGGCGGCTTCGACGCGGTGCTCTTCACCTCGTCGTCGACTGTGCGGAACCTGGTCGGCATCGCGGGCAAGCCGCACAACGTGACGGTCATCGCGTGTATCGGTCCGGCGACGGCGAAGACCGCCGAGGAGCACGGTCTGCGCGTCGACGTCCTCTCCCCGGAGCCGTCGGTGCACAAGCTGGCCGAGGCGCTCGCCGAGTTCGGGGCCCGGCGCCGGGAGGCGGCGAAGGAGGCCGGCGACCCGGTGACGCGGCCGAGCGAGCGGCGTCCCGGCGCGCGGCGGCGTCGTACGACGACCTGACCCGACCGGTCGCGGGAGTGCGAGGGGCCCGGTTGCTTCGGCAGCCGGGCCCCTGCCCGTTTCGCGGTCTTTTCCCGGCACAGGTGTCGGTAAGACGGTGATGTGTGCGGGTCTAATCTCGAAGGATGACTGTGTACGGAAACTTCCCCGGCTCCCGCCCCCGGCGGCTGCGGACGACCCCGGCGATGCGGCGGATGGTCGCCGAGACACGGCTCGATGCGGCGAATCTGATCCTGCCCGCGTTCGTGCGTGAGGGCATCGACGCCCCGGTCGCCATCTCGGCCATGCCCGGTGTGCAGCAGCACACCCTGGACACCCTGCGGAAGGCCGCCGTCGAGGCGGTGTCGGCCGGGGTCTCCGGAATCATGCTCTTCGGCGTTCCCGCGGACGAGAAGAAGGACGCCCGGGGCACGGCGGGCACCGACCCGGACGGCATCCTCCAGGCCGGGCTGCGCGCGGTGCGCGCGGAGGTCGGTGACGATCTGGTCGTCATGTCGGACCTGTGCCTGGACGAGTACACCGACCACGGCCACTGCGGTGTGCTGACCGAGGACGGCCGGGTCGACAACGACGTGACGCTGGAGCGGTACGCCGAGATGGCCCAGGTCCAGGCCGACGCGGGCGCCCATGTGGTGGGCCCGAGCGGCATGATGGACGGCCAGGTCGGTGTCATCCGTGACGCGCTGGACCAGACGGGCCACGAGGACGTGTCGATCCTCGCGTACACCGTGAAGTACTCCTCGGCGTTCTACGGGCCGTTCCGCGAGGCCGTCGGCTCCTCGCTCAGGGGCGACCGCAAGACGTACCAGCAGGACTCGGCGAACGCCCGTGAGTCCCTGCGCGAGCTGGCGCTCGACCTGGCGGAGGGCGCCGACATGGTCATGGTCAAGCCGGCCGGCCCGTACCTCGACATCCTCGCGAAGGTCGCCGACTCGGTGGACGTGCCGGTCGCCGCGTACCAGATCAGCGGTGAGTACGCGATGATCGAGGCCGCCGCGGAGAAGGGCTGGATCGACCGGGACGCCGCCATTCTGGAGAGCCTGACCGGGATCCGGCGCGCGGGCGCGCAGATGATCCTGACGTACTGGGCGACGGAGGTCGCGCAGCGGCTGGGGCGGCGCTGAGCGGAAGCGACGACGGTGGGCGGACTCCAGGGCCGTCGCAGCACAGGAGTGTTGCGACGGCCCTGGGTCGTGTCTGTGAGTGCGTGAATGAGCCGACGGTCGGTGCGCCGGCGAGAGCGTTCGGCGTGTGTCGCGGACAGCGGCGGCGGGCCGACGGGCCGGCTCGCCGGAAAGCAGTTGTGACGAACCTCTTGTCGGGTCGACCTCGGCTCCCTAATGTGAACCTTCAAATCCGTGGAAGCACATGAAGCAAGCGCCGTTAGGGCATAATTTTGAACGATCAAATTAGCCGGGCATCCGCCCCCACCACCCCCGGCCCGGACCCCGTCCGCGGTCCGATGGTGGGCTACCTCGACTACGCCAGGATCGGTCCGCTCTCGCGCCCGGCCTCCGCGGCTCTGGCCGCCACGACCGCGCTCGCCGCCCGCGTCGACCCCGCCGACCTCGACCGGTTGTTCGCCCTCGCCGATGCCGCCCAGACCTCGGCGGCCCAGCTGCTCGACGCCCGTCGGCACGAGATCGCCCTCGCCCCGTCCACCAGCAACGGCCTGTTCACCGTGGCCGCCG
Source organism: Streptomyces sp. NPDC001880 (assembly GCF_053594575.1). NCBI lineage: Bacteria > Bacillati > Actinomycetota > Actinomycetes > Kitasatosporales > Streptomycetaceae > Streptomyces > Streptomyces sp. NPDC001880. The sequence goes on along the minus strand of NZ_JBSFET010000057.1, from coordinate 22,715 downwards.
CGCTCCAGGGCCCCGGCACTGTCCTGGTGCCCCGCGACGAGTTCCCCGCCAACCTCTACCCCTGGCTGCGCTTCGCCGTCCGCGGTGGCCCCGCAGTCCGTCTCGTCGACCCGGACGGGCAGCTGCACATCACCCCCGACCTTCTGCGCCGCCACCTCACTCCCGATGTCACCGCCCTCGCCGTCAGCGCCGTCGACTCGCTCACCGGTCACCTGGCACCGCTCGCCGCCCTCAAGGAGATCCTCGGGCCCGACCGGCTGCTGATCGTCGACGCCATCCAGGGCCTGGGCGCCGTCCCGCTCGACGTGGACGCCGCCGACATCCTCGTCAGCGGCGGCCAGAAGTGGCTACGGGCCGGCTGGGGAGCCGCGTTGCTGCTGATCCGTGACCGGTGTGCCGAGCGCCTGGTCCCCGGGCTCGGCGGCTGGGCCGGCGTCGCGGAGCCCTTCGCGGCCCGGCACCCGGCGCCACCGCTGCCCGGGGCCGCCGCCCACCTCGCCACCAACCCGGACTTCCCGGCCGCCGCGGCCATCGGCGCAGCCATTGACGACCTGTTCGACCAGGGCGGCCCGGCCGCTGCCGGCGCCCGTATCCGCGCCACCCTCGCCGATCTGCTCGACCGCGCACGGCAGGCCGGCGCCGATGTCCTGCTGGACGGACTCGGCCCCCACGAGCGCGCCGGCATCGGCACCTTCCGCCTGCCCGGCCACGACCCTGCCACCGTCCACCGCACCCTCGAAGCGGCCGGCCTGATCACCACCCGCCGCGACGAGTGGATCCGGCTGTCCCCCCATACCTCCACCCCGGACGCCGCGGCCGACCTGCTCGCCGAGGCGCTGCACACCCTCACCCACCACAGCACCCACTATGCCCAGGAGCCGACATGTCCCACCAACTGAGCCGCCGCCGGCTGCTCCAGCTCGCCACCGCCTCCGCCGCCGGACTCGGCCTGACCGCCTGTGGCGACAACGGATCGGGCGGCGACAGCGGCGCCGACGGCGACAGCGGCCGGATAACCGTCTGGAGCTGGACCACCGCGGCCGAGGCCCTGCGCGGCGTCGTCCCCTCCTTCGAGCGGGACAACCCCGGCATCAAGGTCGATGTCCAGGACGTCGGCAACCCGGCCATCTGGGACAAGATCACTGTCGGCCTCGCGTCGGGCGGCAAAGGCCTCGCCGACGTCCTGCACATCGGCGTCGACTACCTGCCCGGCTACCTGGAGAAGTTCCCCGACGGCCTCGCCAGCCTGTCCGCACTCGGGGCCGACCGGTACAAGAGCGACTTCGCCCAGGGACTGTGGCCGACCGTCATAGGCAAGGACAAGGCCGCCCACGCCCTTCCGTGGGAGGTCAACCCCCTCGGTCTGTTCTACCGGCAGGACTACTTCGACAAGGCCGGTGTCGACCCCGCCGGCATCAGCAACTGGGACGACCTGATCGCCGCCGGGCCGAAGATCCGCACCGCCACCGGCGCCCGACTGCTCGGGCTCGACAAGCCCGGCACCATCCCGGACATGGACTTCTTCCAGAACCTGATGCAGCTCCAGGGCGCCTTCTACTTCGACCAGGAAGGCAAGATCACGCTCGCCTCCCCGGAAGCCGTCCAGGCCCTGACCATCATCAAGCGGCTCAACGACGACGGCCTGCTCGCCGACACCGCGGGCCAGGGCACCAGGAAGCGCCTGCTCAGCCAGGGGAAGCTCGCCACCTCCCCGGACCCCGCCTGGGCCGTCGAGTACCTGGCCACCAAGTTCCCTGACCAGAAGGGGAAATGGCGCGTCATGCAGCCTCCCGCCGCCGTTCCCCAGGGCAGCCGCAGCGCCATCGTCAACTCCACCTACCTGGCCGTCTCCGCATCGAGCAAGCGCCGCCGGGCCGCCTGGCGATTCATCGAGTACGCGCTCACCAAGCCCGCCGAGATCAACCGGATGTTCACCTCCGGTGGCGTCTTCCCCGCCCTCAGCGCGGCGTACGACGATCCGAGGTTCAGCACACCCCACCCCTACTACGGCGGCCAGAAGGTGTTGAAGTCCTTCGTCGATTCGCTCAGTTCCGGATCCGAAGCCACCAACTTCACCGGCGACTACACCCGTGCCCTCAAGCTCGCCAGCGACGCCCAGAGCCAGGTGCTGGTCAAGGGCGCAGATCCGGCCAGTGCCCTCAGGGACGCCGCCGAACGGCTCGCGCAGCAGACCGGCCGGCAGCAGGCGGCCTGACCACCATGTCCTCCGCCCTGTCCGAACGCGCACCCGTCACCCCGGCCGGCCGCGGCACCCCCCAGCACACCGGCCGCTCCCGCCCGCGCCGGCGCCGGCTGCTGACCCGCGGCTCCGCCCCGTACCTGCTGATCATGCCCGCCGTCCTGGGCTTCGCGATCTTCAAGGCGTACCCCATTGTCTCCTCGCTCTGGATCAGCCTCACCACCGGCAGCGGCGACGACCGGACCTTCGCCGGACTCGCCAACTACCGGCGCCTGCTGGAAGATCCGCTGTTCTGGACCGCGCTGAAGAACACCGCGCTGATCCTGGTCATCCAGGTGCCGCTGATGCTCGGGCTGGCCCTGCTCGTGGCCCTCGCCCTCAACTCCGCCAAGGTCTGGCTGCGCCCGCTCTGGCGACTCGGCGTCTTCGTCCCCTCGCTGACCGGCCTGGTCGCCGCGGGCGTGATGTTCTCCGTGATCCTCAACCGCGACGCCGGGCTGCTGAACTGGGTCCTCTCCCTGTTCGGCATCGACCGGGTGAACTGGCTCGGCAGCCCCTTCTGGGCCCGCGTGGGCGTCGTCCTCGTCATCACCTGGCACTACACCGGCTACAACGCGGTGATGTACCTCGCCGGCCTGCAGGGCATTCCCAAGGAGTTGTACGAGGCCGCGATGGTCGACGGCGCGGGGCCGATCCGCCGCTTCGTCTCCATCACCCTTCCCCAGCTGCGGCCGATCCTGCTCCTCACCGTGGTGCTCTCCACCATCGGCACCCTGCAGCTCTTCGACGAGCCGTACGTCCTCACCGGCGGCGGCCCCGACAACGCCACCCTGACGGTCACCATGTACCTCTACAACAACGGCTTCAAGTACTTCGACTTCGGCTACGCCTCGGCCATCGCCTACGTGCTCGCGCTGATCGTGTCCGTGCTCGGCATCCTGCAGGTCCGCCTGATGGGAGAGCGCCGGTGAAGCCCCGCGGCCCCCTGCTCACGCTGCTGCTCGCGGGCGCCTTCGCGCTCTGCGTAGGACCGTTCTACTGGCTCGCCGTCGCCGCGACCCAGGAGGACAAGGACGTGTTCTCCTGGCCGCCGAAACTGCTGCCCGGCGGCCACCTCATGGAGAACCTCCGCGGGCTGGAGGAGTCCATCGGACTCACCCGGGTCCTGGTCAACACTCTGCTGGTGGCGGGCGTCCAGACGATCGGTGCCGTCGTCGTCTCGGTGCTGGCCGGATACGCCTTCGCCAAGTTCGAGTTCCGCGGGCGCAACCTGTTCTTCGTCCTGCTGCTCAGCACCCTGGTCATCCCCGACACGGTGATGCTGATCCCGATCTTCGAGATGATGATGGAACTGGGCCTGATCGACTCCTACCAGTCCATCATCCTGCCCGGTCTGGTCACCCCGTTCGGCATCTTCCTGATGCGGCAGGCGCTGCGCTCCATGCCCGACGAACTCCTGGACGCGGCCCGCGTCGACGGCGCGGGTGAACTACGGGTGCTGTGGCGGATCGTCATCCCGGTCAACCGGCCGATCATCGCGGCACTCGCGCTGTTCGTCTTCCTCGGCAGCTGGAACCAGTTCGTCTGGCCGCTGATCGCGCTGCGCAGCCCCGAGATGTACACGCTGCCCGTGGCCACCGCCACCCTGCAGGGGCTGTCGACCACCAACTACGCGCAGGTCCTGCTCGCCGCGGGCATCGCCGCCATCCCCGTGATGGCCCTCTTCCTCGTCCTGCAACGCCAGTTCATCTCCGGCCTGCTGGCCGGGGCCACCAAGGAGTGACCACACCATGACCACCGAACCGCGCCCCGTTGCCGAGGCCGCCGAGGGCACGCCCGTGCCCGCCGATCCGGACGCGGCCCCGCAGCAGCTCGCCCCGGTGTGGCGCCCGAACACGCCGGCCGGGGCCACTTCCGAAACCGTCGGCCACCGGCAGCTCGCCACCGGCCTGTTCGACTCCACCGGAGCCCCGCTCACCGTCCACCTCACCGGGCTCGGCTGCGACCGGCTGGCGACCGCCGTCACCCCGGTCGGCGACGGTGTGGCCCTGATCGAGGTCACGACGGCGGCCGCGGCCACCGTCCGCGCCGAATGGCGGGTCCCCTGCCTCGGGGCCACCGCCTACTGGACCACGGACACCGACGCCTCCCGCTGGCTGCCGCCGTCCTGGATCGCCCCCCGCACCGTCTCGCTCGCCAAGGGCGCCCCCGTCGTCAGCCTGGTCGGCACCGACGACCGCGCCCTGTGCACCGTCGCCGCCGGCGAGACCTCCGCACCCGTGCGCGTCGGCGCCGGTGTGGTGGAGGAAAGCAACGAGTTCGCCTTCACCGTCGAGCAGGACCTCACCCCGGACGGGCCGCCGCTGCGGCTGCGGATCGACATCGGCGGTCAGCACTTCGCCGCCACTTTGCGGGACGTCACCGACTGGTGGGCCGAGGGCCTGGACCACCCCGGCGTCGCCCCCGCCGCTCGGATGCCCGCCTACTCCACCTGGTACAGCCTCCACCAGAACGTCGACACCGCCGTCGTCGAACGCCAGGCCGCCCTCGCCGCGGCCGTCGGCTGCGAGAGCATCATCGTCGACGACGGCTGGCAGACCACCGACCGCGCCCGCGGCTACGGCCACTGCGGCGACTGGGAGCCCAACCCGGTGGCCTTCCCCGACCCCGCGGCCCACGTCGCCGAGGTCCACCGGCTCGGCCTCGCCTACCTCCTGTGGTACGCACTGCCGTTCATCGGCCGGCACAACGACGCCTGGGACCGCTTCAAGGGCATGATCCTGCGCGAGGAACCCCATCTGGACGCGGCCGTGCTCGACCCCCGCCACCCCGAGGTCCGCGCCTACCTGATCGAGAAGATCTCCCGCGCCGTCGAGCAGTGGGACATGGACGGTCTGAAGCTCGACTTCATCGACCGCTTCGCCGTCGCCGACCCCCCGCCCGCCCCGGCCGGCGCCGACCACGCCACCGTCCACGAGGGCCTGCTCCAGCTGCTCGCCGACCTTGACGCGCGCCTGCGCCGCACCCGGCCCGACGTGATCATCGAGCACCGCCAGCCGTACGTCAGCCCCGGGCTGTGGCCGTACGCCACCATGGTCCGCGCCACCGACTGCCCGCTCAGCCCTGCCGAGAACCGCCAGCGCACCGTCGACTGCCGCCTCACCGGGGGCCCGCTCGCCGTCCATGCCGACATGATCACGTGGAACTCCGCCGAGACGCCCGAGTCCATCGCCGTCCACCTCGTCAACGCCCTGTTCTCGGTGCCGCAGATCTCCGTCGACCTCGCCGCCCAGAGCCCCGACCAGCTCGCCACCCTGCGCTTCTGGCTCGGCATCTCCCGCCAGTACGCCGACATCCTCCAGCTCGGGGTCCTGGAACCCGCGCGGCCGGACCTGGGCTACCCCCTGGTCCGCGCCCACGACCACCGCACCACCGTGGTCGCCCGCTACGCGCCGCTGCCCGTAGCCCTCCCGGACCGCGACCCCGCCGACGGTCCGCAGACCCTGCTCGTCGCCAACGCGGACAGCGACCCCGCCGACGGTCCGCAGACCCTGCTCGTCGCCAACGCGGACAGCGACCCCGCGGTGCTTCTGACCGCCGCCCGACCGGAAAAGGTCCTCGCCCGCATACAGGACTGCCGAGGTGAGATCCTGTCCGAAGCAGTGCTCGACCTCGTCGCCGGGGTGAACCCGGTGACCGTGCCGACCGGTGGCTTGCTCACCCTGACCCGCGAGCACTGAGAACCGCTGGTTGGGGGCGGGTGACCCCGCCCCCAACCAGCCGACGACCGCCGCAGAGGAACGATGACCGCTCGACAGGTGACCATCGAGGAGGTCGCACGCGCGGCCGGAGTCTCCCGCCAGACCGTCTCGAACGCCCTCAACGCCCCGCACCGGCTGCGCGCCGCCACCCTTGCCCGGGTCACCGCCGCCATCGACGAACTCGGATACCGGCCCGACCAGTCCGCCCGCAGCCTGCGCACCGGTACCCGCAAGGTCATCGGCTATCCCGCCCCCGCCGACAACCCCGCCGACCCCAACCCCCTGATGGGTGGCTTCCTCCAGGCGCTGGTGACCGCCGCCGACGACGTCGGCCACCGCATCCTGGTGTTCCGCTCCGACCCCGAGCAGGGTGCCGGAGCGGTCGCCAAGTCCTTCAACGACCTGATCGCGGCCCGCCAGGTCGACGGGTTCGTCCTCTCCGACGTCGTCCACGACGACCCCCGCGTCGACGTGCTCACCGAGGCTGGCTTCCCGTTCGCCGCCTTCGGCCGGATCGCCCCCGGCCGCCCGCAGAACTGGGTGGACATCGACTCCACCGCCGCCACCGCCGCCCTGGTCGGACTCCTGCTCGACCAGGGCCACCGGCGGATCTGCTACCTCAACTCCGCCGCGTCGCTGCCCTGGCTCGCCGACCGCAGGGCCGGCTTCCTGCAGGCCGCGGCCGCCGCTCCCGACGGAGCCTTCGAGGTCGGCGTCCCCGACGACGACCCGGCCGCGCTCTCCCACGCCGTCCAGCGCCTGCTCACCGGCCCCGACCGCCCGACCGCCCTGGTCTGCGCGAGCGACTGGCTCGCCCTGACCGCCTACCAGGCCGTGCGCGCCGCAGACCTCACCGTCGGCAGCGATGTCGCCGTCACCGGCTTCAACGACATTCCGCTCTGCACGCTGCTCCAGCCCACCCTCACCAGCGCGCGCCTGCCCCTGGCAGCCATCGCCCATGCCCTTGTCGACCGGCTGATCACCGCGGTCGAGGACCCCGCCGCCGTCCCGGCGAGCGGGCTGCTGCTGCCTGCGGAGCCGATCGTGCGCGACAGCACGCCGGGGCGTTAGCGGCGGTCGGTACGGGCGTTGTCCGGGCCTGCTTCCTCGACTGAGCGCAGGAGGCCCACTGACAACCGGCAGGGCTCGACGTGCTCGCGGACGGGGTGCCGCTCGCCGGCGGAGTCGCCGATGTGGACGGCGTGGCTGAGGTGGGCGGCGTGGTCGAGGGGGGTGCCGCTCGGCGTGGTGGGCGGCGGGGTCTCGCCGGTCTCCGGGAGGCAGCCGGTGAAGGGGAAGTGGCGCGTCTCCGCACCGCCCGAGCCGTGCAGCGAGGCGACCCACACCGAGCCGTTCACCGGAGCGCCGGTGCCGAGCTCCAGGTGTGCCCTGGGAGCCAGCACACTGCCGGGCCAGGCGGCCCGGCTGCTCTTGGTGCGTTGTTCGGTCGTCGGTTCCGGTCCCATGCCGCTGTCAGTTCTTGGCCCCACGCTGTTGTCAGCCCCCCGGTCCGTGGGCCTACTTCCCCGTGACGTAGGCGTTCCAGATCCGGAGCGGGAAGACATTGCCGCGCTTCGAATCGGGTCCGCCCACACCCTGCATTCCCAGCAGTTGAGGGGTGCCCGGTTTGTTGCGGAACATCGTGACGGCCGTGGTCAGCCCTTCGGTGTGGCCGATGAACCAGGCCGACTTCATCCGGTCGTCCTCGCCGGTCGCGCCCGCCGAGAGGTCGTCGGCAGCCTTGGGCCCGGCCAGCATGGCGAACTTCCCGTCCCGACCCAGCCGCGTCCAGGCCACCATCCCCAGGGTGTTGTTCACATCGTTGGCCACCGACGCGTCCATCGCGCGTCGCGGCTCGGGCTTCCCGAAGCCCTCGACCGCTTCGCCGTCCCGGGTCATCCTGGTCACCGAGTAGGGATCGGCCCTCATGCCTTCGTTGCTGAAGGCGGTGTACGCGTCCGCCATCCTGACCGCGCTCGGTGTGGACGTGCCGAGGGGAAAGGACTTGTCCAGGCGGGCCAGGCTCTCCTCGTGCAGCCCGGCCGACACCGCCAGTTCCTTCACATTCTTCAGCCCGATGTCCTTGCCGAGCAGAGTGAAGGTGGCGTTGGACGACTTGATCAGCGCATCGCGCAGGGGCGTCGGCGCCGTGACCATCACCTGGCCGGGACCGGCACCCGGCGGGGCGGGGGGCGCCGCGTACGGGCCGTCCTTGATCAGACGCCCCTCACTGTCGTAGCCGCTGTCCAGGGTGATCCCGTCGCCGTACTGAAGGGCTGCGGCCAGTACGAAGGGCTTGAAGGCCGAGCCGACGGGGACGCCCGCGGTGTCGGCGTTGTTGGCGAAGTGGGTGACCGCGTCGGCTCCGCCGTACACCGCGACCACGGCACCGTCGGACCGCACGGATGCGGCGCCGACCTCGACGTACTTGTCCTCGGGGCGCTTCTTGGGGTCGAGGTCGCGCTTGCGCACACTGCGCACGGCCCGCTCCAACTGCCCGACCCTGGCCTTGTCGAAGGTGGTGTGCACCCGGTAGCCGCCCCGGAAGAGGTCCTTGTCGGTGAGGCCCGAACGCTTCTTGATGTACTTGTTGGCGATGTCGACGAGATAGCCGGTCTGGCCGCCGAGGCTGGTCGGCTTCGCGGCCGACTTCGGCTCGGGGAACTTCTGGTACGCGGCCCGCTCGGCCTTCGTCATCGTCCCGATCTCCACCTGCCGGTCGAGGATCCACTCCCAGCGGTCGACGGCGCGTTCGTGGTTGTCCTTGCCGCCCGCGGGGTCGTACTGCTCCGCTCCCTTGAGCAGGGAGGCGAGCAGCGCCGCCTGACTGGGGTCGAGGTCCTTCGCGGGGATTCCGTAGTACGCGTTCGCTGCTGCCTGGATGCCGTAGGCGCCGCGGCCGAACCAGCTGGTGTTCAGATACCCCTGGAGGATCTCCTTCTTGCCCTGCTTGTTGTTCAGCTTCAGCGAGATGAAGAATTCCTTGAACTTCCTGGTGGCCGACTGTTCCTGGCTGAGATAGGTGTTCTTCACGTACTGCTGGGTGATGGTGGAGCCGCCCTGGGTCTCACCGCCCTTGACGATGCTCACGGCCGCGCGGGCGATGCCCGTCGCCGATACCCCCGGGTCGGAGTAGAAGGTCTCGTTCTCGGCGGCGATGACCGCGTTCTCCACCGAATCGGGTATGTCGGCGAGCGTGACATTCTGCCGGTTGACCGCGCCCACGCTCACCATCTGGCTGCCGTCCGACCAGTAGTAGACGGTGCCCTGCCTGCGCACCTCGTCGTTCTCGTTCGGGATGTCGACGGAGGCGTATACCACGGCGAACAGGCCGGCCAGCGCGACAAGCCCGAGCACGACCCCGCTCAGCACCTGCCGCCACGAAGGGATCCAGCGGCGCCAAGTACGTTTCCCCCGGCGGGGGTAGTCGATCCCGAGTCTGCGATGACGGGTCGCGCGGGTCGCGCGGGTCGCGCGGGTCGCGCGGGTGGGGCGGATGGGGCTTCGGGCCATGCTCCAGCTCCTCGTTCACCGTCCCGTACCGGCGGCGCGGGGCTTGTGAGAGAGGATGTTCCGGATCGCGATCGGGTTGTCTCGAAGCCCGTCCGGCCCGGGTGGCGAACGTGTGCCGGACGGGCTTTCCGGAGGAACAGTCCGTGATACCCGACTTTGTCGGCGGTCGCGGCGACCGGGCGTGGGCACCGGGCGCACTCAGGCGAGGCCCGCCTCTTCCAGGGCGGATCTCGCGCAGGCTTGGACGAGGGGGTCCTCCTCGGACCCTCCGGCGGCGATCAGGGCCTCGGCGACCGCCGGGTCGTCCGAGGCGTAGGGGCCGAGCGCCATCGCCGCGTACTGGCGCACCAAATCCTCCTCGGGGTCGTTCAGCGCCGCCAGCAGGGCTCTGCCCGCGCGGTGGCGCAGGCCGGGGTCGGTCGGGGGCCACAGGCGCAGGACGGTGGCGGCCTCGGTGCGGGCGAGGTCGTACTCGCCCGCGTCGGCGACCACCGAGACGAGGAACGGTTGCGCGGCCGCGTTGTCGTCCAGTTCGGCGATGATCTCGCGTTTCCTGTCGCTGTCGGCCGGCAGGGCGCGGAACTCCTCGACGAGACGGGCGAGGTGGTCGGCGCGGGTGGTGTCGTCGGGGGTCGGCTCGGGGTTCATGGGCGGTGTTCCTTCGCTCGAAGGCTCAGGGCCAGTTGATCAGGGTCATGAAGGCGACCCAGGTGAAGAACACGGTGGCGGGTGCGGCCACGGCGAGGCCGATCGCGGCCGACGGTCTGCGGCTGGTGAACACCCAGCTGGCCACCAGGATGACCAGGGACAGCAGCAGGCCGAAGCAGGAGACCGTCCAGGCCGGACCGAAGCTGGCGTCGAAGCGGTCGGCCATGGCGTCCGAGCAGGAATCGCAGGCCATCGGCGAGAGCATGCTGTACACCAGGGCGAAGAACGCGAGCGGGAGCGTGACGACCGTGGAGATCAGCGAGGCGATCCAGGTGTGCCGGTGGCTGTCGGGGACGTCGGGGCTGTCAGGGCTGGCGTCCGTGATGTTGTCGGGCATGCATGCGATTCAAACCGGCGCCCCGGTACGGCACATGAGTTGCCGTACCCAGGTTCTCCGGGGTGGTTCAGTCCCACCAGAACGACCAGGTCTCCTGTCCCAGCACCGCCTTTTCGGCGTAGATGTCCAGGTCGTACGGCGGGCTCTGGTTGATGTTGTCCGGGCAGAACGCGAAATGCTCGGCGGCGACCGCGTGGGCCTCCGGGAGGGTGGTGGGCGGGCGGGAGACCGAGACGGTCAGGGTGTCGAAGCCCAGCACCACGACCCGTATGCCGAAGCGGTCCTCCCAGGAACGGAGCACGGCGCAGAGCCGGGCCGTGTCGTTCTCGAAATTGACCGGGCCGGACCAGCCGATCGCCGCCGGTATGTCTGCGCTGCGGCGGGCCGGGACGAGCGCCACCCGCGAGCCGGGATACCAGCCGTCCGGGCCGACGCACTCCTCGGCGATCGCGGCCGCCAGGTCGTCCGGGGCGTCCTGCCCCTCGGCGGCCGGGACGGAGGCCAGGCCCGGCCAGTCGCCCTCGGCGGCATCGAGCTCTTCGGGCGCGCAGTCCTCCCAGTACTCGCGGAGCACCTCCTCGGCGTCGTGATCGCCGGGGTACGACGTGCTGTCCGGGATCAGGTCCCAGGTGTCGGGCCACTGGTCGCGCCGTCCGCCGTCGATCAGCACGGGAAGCAGGCCGACCGTCCGCCCGGACGCGCGCAGTGCGCGCCAAGTGCCGTGGACGGCGGGCTCGTCGGCACACCAGAGCAGGGGCTCGTGCCAGGTGCCGTCGATCGTGGCGTCCACCAGTGAGCCGGGCGGGAGTTGGAGCCCTGACGTGGCCAGGGACGGGAGCGGATTCGGAAGCGTCGCCATGTCGGTGAGCGTACGGGGCCCCACTGACAACCGGCCGTCGGACGCGGACGGCCACCGGGTGCCCGCCCGGTGAGGGGCGGGCACCCGGGTTACGGGTGTGCGTGGACGACGAGGAGTTCCAGCTTGGTGGGCGTCAGGGTGGTGCGGTGGATGACAGCCATGGCGGTGGGGATCCCTCCGGTGGGTTCAGGCGAGTCGCCGGTCGGCGGCGAAACCGGCGAAGGCCGTCCAGGTGGTGGGGGCGACGGTGAGGACGGGGCCGTCGGGGTTCTTGGAGTCGCGGATGTGGACGGCGGCGGTGTGGGCGGCGATCTCGACGCACTCGCCGCCTTCGCTGCCGCTGTAGCTTGATTTTTTCCAGTCGTAGGCGACTTCCAGGCACTGCCCGCCCTCGTCACCGCTGTAGCTCGACTTGCGCCACTCGTAGGCGACTTCGAGGCACTGCCCGCCCTCGCTGCCGCTGTAGCTGGACTTGAACCACTCAAGTGCGGTGTTCATTGCTCTCCCAGCAGACGGTTTAGCAGACCCATGGTGTCTTCGGGGCTGAGGGCCTGCGCTCGCAGCATCGCATACTTCTGGGAGAGGATGCTGATCTCGTCGGGGTCGGAGACGAGCAGGCTGCCGCGCTGTGTCTCGGAGTAGGCGACGCGCTGGAAGTCCGGGGTTTCCAGCAGGGTGAAGGGGCCGTTCAGCCCGGCATGGGTGCGGTGGTTGAGTGGCAGGACCTGGAGGCAGATGCCGGGGAGCGCGGCGCAGGTGCGCAGGTGGTTCAGCTGTTCCGCATTCCCTTCGTCGTCGAGGAGTTGGAGCATCAGGACCGGTTCCCAGACGACGAAGCTGATGGTCGGCGGTGACGGCCGATGAAGGATTTCCTGGCGCTTCAGTCGGGATTTCGTCTGGAGCGCCACCTTCTCCTCGCTGAAGGCCGGGACCCGATTGCGGAACACAGCCTGGGCGTAGCGGTCCGTCTGGAGGAGACCCGGTACGACCTGGTTGTCGTACCAGGACAGTGCCAGGGCCTCCCGCTCCAGGTCCAAGTACTCCTCCGCCCACGCCGGGATCAGATCGATCTCCGGCATGTTCGCCACTGCCATCGCCAACGCGCCTTTGGTGTCCAGCCGTTCGTCCAACTTGGCGGCGAGGTCGGGCAGCAGCGCCCGTCTGCCCTGTTCGATGGAGGCGATCGTCTCCACCTGATGGCCCACCAGGTCGGCGAGTTGGGTCTGGGTCAGGCCGGCTGCCTTGCGGAAGACGGCGACCAGTTTGCCCACGAGCTTCATTGCCGACGCGTTCTTGCGCTTCCGCTTTCCGGGTTGCATACCGGGCGAACTTCCACGTGCGTGCCCGCGTCACGCGCGTACGACCCGTACAAGAAATCTGTACGGGTGTGGTCGGGGCTGCGGATCGGGTGTGGACCACTCGACGGCCTCCCGGACCTTCTCGTCAGGGTCGGGGTCCGGGTACGCGGAGTCGTACGTCCAGCCGTCACCCGCGCAGATCGTGGCACCGGCGGCGACCTCGGCGCCAGTGATCTCACCGGAGGCCGTACGGCAGGAAGGCCTCTGGCGCGGACACCGGGCCGGCGGGTGGCCGTACGCGGGGCCCCTGCGAACTGCCCTTCGGGGCAACGTCGATGTCCCGGGCGCCTCTGCCCTCGCGGGGCGCCGGGCGCTATCCAGGAAGCATGGTCGAGCGATCCGGAAAAGTGCCCGCGCGGACACGCGACAGCGATGACAAAGCCACCGGGCGGGTGGCCGTGTCCGCCGTCACCGCCCACGATTCGCAGCCGGGCTCGGTGTCCGGGCCGGGCTTCCTCGACCTGCAGGCCAGTGTCGGGAACGACGTCGTCGTGCAGAGGATGCGCCGGTCCGGCCTGCTCGGCGCCGGAGGCGGGGAGGAGCATCCGGAGCAGGCTGCCGTTCAGCGGTCCGCCGTCCATGACGTCCTGCGTGGCGGCGGGCGCCCGCTCGACGGTGCCACCCGCAGCGAGATGGAAGCCCGCCTGGGAGCGGACTTCTCGGACGTCCGTATCCACGACGGCGGTGCCGCCAGGGCTTCCGCCGCCGAGGTCGGTGCCCGTGCGTACACCTCCGGCAACCATGTCGTCATCGGTGAGGGCGGTGGCGACCGGCACACCCTCGCCCATGAGCTCACCCATGTGATCCAGCAGCGCCGGGGCCCGGTCGCAGGTACCGACAACGGCTCCGGGCTGCGTGTCTCGGACCCCTCCGACCGCTTCGAGCGCGAGGCCGAGGCCAACGCCCGGCGGGTCATGTCCGGCCCCGTGCCCGCCGCTTCGGAGCCGGTCGCCGGGCAGGCGCGGGCAACCGGGCAGGCGGATGTCGTGCAGCGGGCCCCCGGTCCGGGCATCGAGCTGCTGAAGGGCCACGACCCGGCCCCTCTGGACACCACTCCGCTGCGGGACTGGGCCACCCTGCGCGCCTCCGCACTCCACCCCACCGCGGTGGACGTGCACCAGATCCTGCTGACGTACCAGAAGCTTTCGAACGGCTGGGACAGTGGCATGGGCGAGGTGCAGCAGGCCCTGAGCAACAAATTCGGGGCGGACAACGCCGTACCGGAGACCGTTGTTCATTTCGGCCCGGTCATCAACGCGGGGGGAGTGCCCCGCGGCACGCACATGGTGGCGTATCCGCTGACGTTGCGGGGCGCCGCCGGTTCCGACGCGACCACCGGTACCTACGCCGGACTCGGTGGAGCGGTGGAGGGGCACCTCCTCAACGCGCATCTGCACGGCCAGGCCACTCTGGAGAACCTCGCGCCGTTCCGGAAGCAGCTCAACGCCAAGCACAGCCGGGTGGTCGAGGAACCCCTCAAGAAGATGGTCTACAACGACCGCGGCACCTTCCGGTACGAGGTCGTGGTGCACGGCGACGCCGCGAATCCCCTCCCTCTGGGGATCACCTGCCACGTCACCGAGCTCAACGACGACGGCACGCCCATGGTCGACGGCTATGAGCAGAAGGTCGAGATCGATCAGGCCGGGAACGTGAACCGTGTGATCGACAAGACGGAGAGCGGCCCCGAACGGGGCGAGCAGCTCGACTTCGACCGGGTCGAGGAGAACGGGGGCGGTTCCGAACTGGCCGCGCTGTGGAACCAGTTGAGGTTTCCCTGGACCAGGGCGTACGGAGAGGTGGTCAAGGAGGTGCTGGAGACGGCGCACCAGGCCGTCAGCGCGTACGAGATCCAGCACTCCGGTGCCTCGTCGTTGGCCCATCTGCCGGCCACGGCCGTCACGTTCACGACGGGCAATTTCCACGAGGTCGACGAGGAGGGCGACACGGTCGCCGTCGTGATGGGCACGTCGATGGTCGCCGACCCGCTCACGCTCCGGCCTCCGGCCGGGCAGGCGGGCTTCGAACCGGAGGGCGGCGCCTGGGGGCTCGGCGCCATTCGCGGTCATCTCCTCAACCACCATCTCCACGGCCCCGCCGAACCGCACAACCTCGCGCCCATGAGCAACAGCCTGAACCAGCAGTTCGAGCGGGACGTCGAGAGCCACGTCAAGCGCTGGGTGCTCGAAGAGGGCAGGGTTCTGCGGTTCGAGGTCCGGATGTCCGGCAACGACGACCAGTTCGGGTTCGAGGACGTACCGACCACGCTGGACTACCTGGTCCAGGAGTACCGCCAGGACCCGGGGACCGGCCAGTGGCGGCTGGTCCCCGGGGTGCTCCTGCGGGGGCGGCTCTCCAACGAGAGCGACAAGGACTACGAGGGATAGCCGCCGGGGCCGTAGCACTGATCAGTGCGGCGGGTCGGTGCGGCGGGTCAGTACATGAGGGCGGCGTCCATCTCGCTCTGCCAGTAGGTGACGAAGCCGTTGTCGCCCCAGGAGGTGCCGGCGGGGAGCGTCAGCTCGGCGGGGGCGCCCGTGGAGCCCTGGTTGGCCTTGCCGGTGAAGTACACCGAGAGGTGGGTGCCCTTGTGCAGCTCCTGCCCGTCGGGCTCACCGAACAGCCCGATGGAGGCGTAGGCGGACTGGCCCGGCTCAAGGGTGACCACGGCCTGCGGGATGCTGTCGCGGAGGACCGGGAAGGCGGCCTGGGCGTCGTCGAAGCGGAGCGCCGGCGCGTGGTACGCGTAGCAGGGCACGGAGCCGGTGTTGGTCGCCGTGAGCAGCAGGTGGTTGATGGGGCGGCTCACCTTGCTGATGGTGACCTTGGTGTTCGAGCCGGTGCAGGTGACGGGGGACTTGCTGCCGCTTCCGGTGGTGCCGGCGCTGCTCTTCCCGCTCTTGCTGCCGCCGGTGGAGCCCTTGGAGGTGGTGGAGGCGTTCTCGGCGGGTGCCTGGGCCGTGCCGCTGTTGGTCTCCTTGGCGTCGGCGTCCTTGGCGTCCTTGCCCGTGTCGGGGGTGGTGGCGGTGGCGTTCGCTGCCGGCGCCGCCGCGCCTGCCTTGCCGTCGTTCGCGTTGTCGTTGCCGCCGCAGGCGGTGAGCGAGAGGGCGGCCAGGAGGGCGGTCGCGGCGAGGGCGGTGGTGCGGATGTGGTTGCGCATGGTGGTGGTACTCCCCGTGTGTGGGCCGGTGATGTTGGTTCGTCAGGTGTGGCAGATCAGGACCATGACGATCGCGGTGGACACGATCACCACTCCGATGGCCACGGCATCGATGAGCTCGATGCGGGAGTGGATTCGCACTGCGTTGTCCCGGTGGTCGCTGCGGTGTGTTCACAGAATGCGGGGCGGCGGAATTCGTCCGCAACGCCGAACAGCCCATTGGGGAAGCTGGAATGCCTGCGCGTACTGTGACCTGGGCAGATTCCACGTCCCTGGAACGGTGTTCCGGGACGGACCAGGAGGGGGAACGCCGAAGTGGCGACGCCGGAGGCCGGGGATTTCGCGGCTCTGCTGAAGGAACTGAAGGACCGTTCGGGGCGCAGCTACGGGGTTCTCGCCGGGAGACTGCACGTCAGCACGTCGACGCTCCACCGGTACTGCAACGGTGATGCGGTGCCGAACGAGTACGCCCCGGTGGAACGGCTGGCGCGGTTGTGCGCGGCGACCCCGGAGGAACTGGTGGAGCTGCACCGGCGGTGGATCGTGGCGGATGCGGCCCGGAGACGCCCTCCCGCGGCTGCTCCCGCGGTTGCTCCTGCTCCCGCGGTTGCTCCTGCTCCCGCGGTTGCTCCTGCTCCCGCGGTTGCTCCTGCTCCCGCGGTTGCTCCTGCGGAGCCGGTGCGGGATGCCGTTTCGGACATCGTTTCCGACTCAGGTCCGGAGGCGGTCCGTGGCTCCGAGGCCGGGGCCGGGGCCGGTGGCGACGCGTCCGAGCTGACGCCCGAGTCCGAGCCCGAACCCACGATCCTGGCCGGTGGGGCGAGCCGGCCCCGGCGGTTCCTGGCCTCCGCGCGGGCGCGGGTGCTGCTCGCGGCCGTCGCCGTCGTCGCGCTGACCGTGCCGACCTCGATCGTCGTCAGCAATCTGTCGGGTACGGACACGGACGATCTCAGCAACGCCCCCGCCGTGGACGCGAAGGACCCGGACGGGGCCGCGCGCCACCGGCCCGGCCTCGACGCGAGCGTCACCGCCTCGCCCAGCGGGACGAAGAAGTCGGGCAAACCCGTGCCGTCCGGCTCGGCGACCGTCTCGTCCTCGCCGTCCGGCGGCGCCTCCGGCACGTCCGGGAAGCACGGCTCGGGAGCCGGGTCGGGTGGACAGCAGAGCGGTGGAGTGCCGCTGAGCGCCACCATCAGCTCGTACAACTGGGAAGAGCCCTGCGGCCAGCACTACGTGCTGGACCAGAAGCCGGAGGACGTTCCGCCGCCGCCCCCGCCGCAGGACACCCGCGGCTGGGCCAGGGCGCTCGGCGGGGTGGACGGCGGCAGCATGCAGCTCGAACTCACCGTGCAGGGGAAGTCGGGGCAGGCCGTCGTGCTGACCGGAATGCATGTGCGGACGCTGTCCCGGAAGGTGCCGCTGGCGTGGTCGGCGTACTCGATGGGCGAAGGCTGCGGGAGCGGCATCACACCGCAGTCCTTCGACATCGACCTCGACGACAGCCGGCCCGGCCTCACCCCGGTGGCGGGGCAGCAGGGGGACGTGCGGGTGCCGCCGAAGAACTTCCCGTTCCGGGTGTCCTCCACCGACGTGGAGGTGTTCGACCTCAAGGCCCATGTCGAAGGGCACGACGTCAGCTGGTACCTGGAGCTGGACTGGAGCAGCGGCGGCCGGAAGGGGACGCTGCGCATCGACGACGGCGGGAAGCCGTTCCGTACCAGCAGCATCCAGGCGCGGCCGAAGTACATGTACCGGTACGACACGGCCCAGTGGGTGACCAAGGAGTGGGACTAGGGTCCCTCGTGGTCACGGCCACCGGGCCGGTCGTACGGACTGACTGACGCTCCGGTCAGAGGCGCTCAGGGGTCCGGATGCCGAGCAGCTCCATGCCCTGGTGCAGGGTGCGGGCGGTGAGGTCCGAGAGGAAGAGGCGGTTCTCGGCCACATCGCCCGGCACCTCGGGCTTCAGCACCGGGCACTGGTCGTAGAACGTCGTGAAGAGCGACGACAGCTGGTAGAGGTACGAGGCCAGCTTGTGCGGCTCGTACGCGGCGGCGACCTCGGCCACGACCTCGGCGAACTGGTCCAGGTGCAGGGCCAGCGCGCGCTCGGCCGGGGCCAGCTCCAGCTCCGGGTGGGGCTGGGACTTCAGCTCGCCCGCCTTGCGCTTGATGGACCGGGACCGGGCGTGCGCGTACTGGATGTACACGCTGGTGTCGCCGGTCAGCGACACCATCTGGTCCAGGTCGAACTTGTAGTCGCGGGCGGCCGACGTGGACAGGTCCGCGTACTTCACCGCGCCGATGCCGACCTGCGCGGCGCGCTCGGCGATCTCGTCCTCGCTGAGGTCCTTCGCCTTCTCGCGCACGACGGTGGACGCCCGGTCGATCGCCTCGTCGAGCAGGTCCTGGAGCCGGACCGTCTCGCCCTCACGGGTCTTGAACGGCTTGCCGTCCTTGCCGAGCACCGTGCCGAAGGCGAGCTGCACGGCCTTGACGTCCTCGTTCAGCCAGCCGGCCCGGCGGGCCGTCTCGAAGACCATCTTGAAGTGCAGGGCCTGCCGGGCGTCCACGACGTACAGCAAGGTGTTCGCCTTGAGGTTCTGGACCCGGTCGCGGATCGCGGAGAGGTCGGTCGCCGCGTAGCCGTAGCCGCCGTTCGACTTCTTGACGATCAGCGGTACCGGGTTGCCGTCCGGGCCCTTCACGTCGTCGAAGAAGACGCAGAGCGCACCCTCGGAGCGGACGGCGACGCCTGACTCCTCCAGGATGCGGCAGGTCTCTTCGAGCATGTCGTTGTAGCCGGACTCACCGATGATGTCGGGGTCGCGGATCTCCATGTCGAGCTTGTTGAAGACCGAGTAGAAGTAGATCTTCGACTCGTCGACGAAGCGCTGCCACAGGGCGAGGGTCTCCTCGTCACCGGCCTGGAGCGCCACGACGCGGTCCCGGGAGCGGGCCTTGAACTCCTCGTCGGAGTCGAAGAGCGCGCGGGAGGCCTTGTAGAGCCGGTTCAGCGAGGACATGGCGGCCTCACCGTCCGCCTCGCCGCCGTCGCCCTCGTGGGTCAGCTCGCCCGGGTGCTCGGTCAGGTACTGGATGAGCATGCCGAACTGGGTGCCCCAGTCGCCGATGTGGTGCCTGCGGACCACGGACTCGCCCGTGAACTCCAGGATCTGCACCATCGCGTCACCGATCACCGCGGAACGCAGGTGGCCGACGTGCATCTCCTTGGCCACGTTCGGCTGGGCGTAGTCGATGACGGTCGTGCCCGCAGCGCTGTTGTACGGCACACCGAGCCGGCCCTCGTCGTCCGCGGCGCGTGCGGCGAGGGTCTCGATGATCGCCTTGTCGGCGAGCGTGATGTTGAGGAAGCCGGGGCCGGAGACCTCGATCTCCTTGATCAGGCCGCCCGCCGGGATCGCGGCGGTGACCTGGGAGGCGAGCTCGCGGGGGTTGCCCTTGAGCTTCTTGGCGAGGGCCAGGATGCCGTTGGCCTGGAAGTCGGCCCGGTCGCTTCGTCGCAGCAGCGGGTCCGCGGTGCCGGCATCCGGCAGTGCTGCCGTCAGGGCGTCCGCCAGCTGCTGCTGGAGCGTGGAAGCGAGGGAATTGACCGAGGCCATGGGCTGGCTGCCGTTTCCGTAGGAGTACAAGGGATCACACCCAGTATTCCACGGGCGGTAAAGCCGTTTTCTTCGTGCGGGCCATAAGCCGTTTTCGCACCGCCGGTGGACCTGGGAGAATGGGCGGAGCCCCTATGAGTCCTGATGAGTCCCACAGGGTGTTTCCTACGAGTCCTACAAGAGAGAAGGACGTGCAGACCGTGGCTCAGAGTCAGAGCAGCACCGAGGCCGACTGGGTCTCCCGCTTCGCGGACGATGTCATCGCCGAATCGGAGCGTCGTGCGCCTGGCAAACCGGTCGTCGTCGCGTCCGGCCTCTCCCCGTCGGGCCCGATCCACCTGGGCAACCTCCGCGAGGTCATGACCCCGCACCTGGTCGCCGACGAGATCCGCCGCCGCGGGTACACCGTCCGGCACCTGATCTCGTGGGACGACTACGACCGGTACCGCAAGGTCCCCAACGGTGTCCCGGGGATCGACGAGTCCTGGGCCGAGCACATCGGCAAGCCGCTGACCTCGGTGCCCGCCCCGGCCGGTTCCGCGTATCCGAACTGGGCCGAGCACTTCAAGGCCGCCATGACGGACGCGCTGGACGAGCTGGGCGTCGAGTACGACGGCATCAGCCAGACCGAGCAGTACACGGCGGGCGCCTATCGCGAGCAGATCCTGCACGCGATGAGGCACCGCGCCGACATCGACGCCGTCCTCGACCGGTACCGGACGAAGAAGGACCCGGCGGCGGGCGCCAAGGGCGGCAAGAAGCCGCAGCAGAAGAAGGTCGACGAGGCCGAGCTGGAGGCCGAGGCGGGCTCCGGTGCGGCGACCGAGGACGACGGCAGCGGCGGTTCGGCCGGCTACTTCCCGTACAAGCCCTACTGCGGCAACTGCGAGAAGGACCTCACGACCGTCACCTCGTACGACGACGACAGCACCGAGCTGAACTACACCTGCACGGCCTGCGGCTTCGCCGAGACCGTGCGGCTGAGCGAGTTCAACCGCGGCAAGCTGGTCTGGAAGGTCGACTGGCCGATGCGCTGGGCGTACGAGGGCGTGATCTTCGAGCCGAGCGGGGTGGACCACTCCTCGCCGGGCTCCTCGTTCGTCGTCGGCGGCCAGATCGTCCGCGAGGTCTTCGACGGCGTGCAGCCGATCGGCCCGATGTACGCCTTCGTCGGCATCTCCGGCATGGCGAAGATGTCCTCCAGCAAGGGCGGCGTGCCGACCCCGGCCGACGCGCTGAAGATCATGGAGGCGCCGCTGCTGCGCTGGCTGTACGCGCGCCGCAAGCCCAACCAGTCCTTCAAGATCGCCTTCGACCAGGAGATCCAGCGGCTCTACGACGAGTGGGACTCGCTGGCGCGCAAGGTCGCCGACGGCTCGGTGCTGCCGGCCGACGCCGCCGCGTACGCGCGGGCCATCGGCACGGCCGCCGGTGAGCTGCCGCACACGCCGCGCCCGCTGCCGTACCGCACGCTCGCGTCGGTCGTCGACATCACGGCCGGGCACGACGAGCAGACGCTGCGCATCCTGAGCGAGCTGGACCCGGAGAACCCGCTGACCTCGCTGGACGAGGCCCGGCCCCGGCTCGACCGCGCCGAGAACTGGATCACCAGCCACGTCCCGGCCGAGGCCCGCACCATCGTCCGCGACGAGCCGGACAAGGAGCTCCTCGGCTCGCTGGACGACCAGGGCCGCCAGTCGCTGCGGCTGCTCCTGGACGGGCTGGACTCGCACTGGTCGCTGGACGGGCTCACCACGCTCGTCTACGGCGTGCCGAAGATCCTGGCGGGCCTGGAGCCGGACGCCAAGCCGACGCCCGAGCTGAAGGTCGCGCAGCGGTCGTTCTTCGCGCTGCTGTACCAGCTGCTGGTCGGCCGGGACACCGGGCCGCGGCTGCCCACGCTGCTGCTGGCCGTGGGTGCGGAGCGGGTGCGCAGGCTCCTGGACGCGTAGCCGTTCCGGCTGCTTCGTAACGACGGAGGGCCGTCACCCGTGATGCGGGTGACGGCCCTCCGTCGTTGCTGTTGCTGTTGCCGTTGCCGTTGCCGGACGGGGCGGGGCTCAGGCGATGTGGTCCGCTTCGAGTTCGGCGTGATAGCGGTTCTTGAACTCCGGCATCAGGCGGCGGATCAGTGCCGCGCTGCGCGGGTGCCTGACGTTGTGGCCGTCCGTGACGTGTATGTCCAGGGCGTCGACGCTCGGGAAGTCGTTGTGCTGGTTCACGAACGCGGCGAACACCTCGTACGCGATCTCGGCGAACTCCGCGTCCTCCTGCGCCCACTCGTCCGGTTCCGGTTCCGGTTCACGTTCCGGTTCCGGCTCGGGCTCCGGGGCCTGTTCCGGGAGCTGAGGCTGTTCGTGGGGCTGCGGCTGTTCCTGGGACGCGATGCGGGGGCCCGGGACGGCGCCGATGGTGCCTACGTTGCCCAGGGGGCGGGTGCGGCCGCCGGGGCCCGACGGGACCATCACCGGGGTCGGCTCCAGGCCCTCGACGTACATCGGGTTGTAGGCGCTCTCGTACGCGTCGTTCGGCACCTGGGGCGCCGCGAACCACGGGCTCTCGTGCGAGCCGGGGCCTTCCTGGGGCCATTCCTCGGCGGAGGCGGGGCCGGGGTCGGAGGGGTGGGTGTGCTGCTGGTACTGCGGGTGCTGTTGCTGGAGGTGCTCGTCCTGCTGGTGGTGCTCGTGCTGCCCGGCGTACTGCGGCTCGGGGGCGTACGGCAACTCGGGCTGGGAATCGCCCGGTTCGACCTGGGCCGGGGCGGGGGCCGGGGGCAGCAGGGCCGGTTCGATGCCCGCGGCGGCGAGGCCGGCCGGAGCGGTCTCGGCCAGCGGGACGCCGTACTTCGCCAGGCGCAGCGGCATCAGGGATTCGACGGGTGCTTTGCGGCGCCAGTTGCGGCCGAAGCGGGCCTGGAGGCGGGCCTGGTAGATCAGCCGGTCCTGTTCGAGCTTGATGACCTGCTCGTAGGACCGGAGTTCCCAGAGCTTCATCCGGCGCCACAGCTTGAACGTCGGTACGGGGGAGAGCAGCCAGCGGGTGAGCCGGACGCCCTCCATGTGTTTGTCGGCCGTGATGTCGGCGATCCGGCCCACGGCGTGCCGGGCGGCCTCGACGGAGACCACGAACAGCACGGGGATGACGGCGTGCATGCCGACGCCGAGCGGGTCGGGCCAGGCCGCGGCGCCGTTGAAGGC
>NZ_JBSFET010000056.1:0-41226 GCF_053594575.1 Streptomyces sp. NPDC001880 | reverse complement strand
CTGCCGCTCGTCCAGATGCGGGAACAACACATCAAACTTCACAGCGAGGTGGTCACGATTCTCGTTCGGGATGCGCATACCACACCAACGAGCTTAGCGCGGGAAGCAACACCTTGATTCTCTGCAAGCCCTCAGGCGTGTTTCGAAAGTCCCGCCTGGCCGGGAACGGGATGTCATTGTCAGGCTGTCGGTTGTTCGACCGTGTGTCACGGCATTGCCTCTGGCTATCACCTCTTTGATGCGACGCCGGGTCCCGTTCAACGACTTGGATGGGCGTCCAAGCCCATTGCCAGACGCCGATGCCCGGCATACGCGAGAACCGGATCGGTCCGGGGGTGCCCTCGATCTCCACGCGCGGCCACGACTCGGCGACGGCCGCACGGTCCGTGCCGTGCGAACGCAGCGCCGCGGCGAGGACGGCGACGGTGTCCCAGCCCTCGAAGGCGACGAAGGAGGGCACTTCGCCCAGCCGCTCACCGAGTTCCTTCCCGACCCGTTCGCCGAGCGGGCCGGGACACTCCGGCAGGTAGCGCAGGAACGGGATCTCTGCGCCGTCCTCGCCCAGCGCCGCGGCCCATTCGGCGAACTCCGGTTGTCCGGCCGGAGCACCGATCAGGATCTTCGCGTGCCTCCGGTCGCCCCGGACGGCTCATGGCCGACCAGCAGAAGGAGCGTCGTCGCGCCGTGGCCGACGAGCCGGCCGTGACGGTTCCCGCCGCACGGAGCCGTCCGAGTAGCAGTATCGCCTGGGACACGGGGTCCCGCCCGAGCCCCGTGCCGAGCCGCGGGTGCGGTGGGAGCGCGGTTCCGCCGCTGCGTCGACGACGCTCTCGGCAGGCCCGTGGGGCGGGCGAGTCGACTACCAGGTCACGGGCAGGTGCCTGGGGCTCCGGGTGAGAGCGCTCATGCGCCACTCAAGGGTGTCGACCGGCACGGTCAGGCGCAGGCCGGGGAGCCGGGTGGCCAGTCGGTGCAGGGCGAGGCGGAGTTCGGCACGGGCCAGGGAGACACCCAGGCAGTAGTGGTGTCCTCCGCCGAAGGCGAGGGTGGGGTGTTCCAGTGGGGCGAACAGGTCGGCAAAGGGGTCGCCGGGGAAGGCTGCGGGGTCGCGGTTGGCCGCGCCGCGGTCAAGGGTGACGAGGTCTCCGGCCCGGATGGTTACCCCTCCGATCTCCAGGTCTTCGGTGGCGCGCAGCGGGCTGAAGTGCTTCGCGGGGTCGTTGAGCGGGATCAGATGCGTCAGGCGATCGGCCAGTACCCCGGCAGCCGCTTCGTCGGAGCCCAGGCGGGCCCAGTCCTTCGGGCGTTCGTCCAGGAGGTAGAGGAGTGCATTGCCCAGCATGGTCATGGTGGTGTCGTAGCCGGCCACCACGAGGGTGGCGACAAAGTTGACGAGTTGGGATTCGGGGACGCCGTCCTCGCGGTCGGCGGTCTGTACGAGGGTGCTGATCAGGTCCGGGCCCGGGGAGCGTCGGCGATCGGCCATGAGACGGGTGGCGAATTCGGTGAACTCACGTGCGGCCCCGGCGGTTTCGTCTTCGGGAACGGAGCGGTCGGGGAAGGCGAGTTCGCTCCAGCGCAGCAGCCGGGTGTCGTCGATGTCGTGGACTCCCAGCAGCTTGTTCATGACCGCGACAGGCAGGGGGCGGGTGTAGTGGTCGACGAGGTCCGTGGGTGGGCCGTGGTCGGCGAGGTCCGCGACGAGCCGGTCCGCGACCTCGGCGACCATGGGCGTCACCCGGCTGACTGCGCGAGGGGTGAAGGCGCCTTTGACGGTATGGCGCAGTCGAAGGTGCCCCGCACCGTCCTGCTTGGCCATGGCCTCGGGGGAGTCGGTGAGAGGCGAGGCGGCCGTCACGGGCAGCAGAGCTCGGTTGAACCGGTCGTCGGCCAGTACCTGGCGGACGTCCTCGTAGCGGGTGAAGTGCCAGGCAGGGCTGCCGTCGGGCAGTGTTGTGTGCTGGGGCGGGCCTGGGTCGGCGAACGTCAGCCGGTGCAGAGGGAGAAGTTTCTCGTGGGCGGTCATGGTCCTCCTGCCGTGGCGGCGGGCCGGTGCCGCCGCCACGGCGGTGTCGGGTTCCCGTCCGTGTCCGCCGGTCGTGTGTCAGGCTGCATCGGGCGTGGGGGCCCCGGCAGAGGAGCGGACGGAGTGCGCCTCGGCGGCTTCCGGTTCCGGGCGCCCGGGGGTGCCCGGACACGTCACCATCCTGACACCACTCGAACACACAGCGTACAGACGACTACTGTCAGTGTTGTGCACGTCGGTCTCGCGGCGCGGCACATGGCTCGACGACACGGCCGCGCCTCGACGGCGTCATCCCGTATCGAGCGGGCCGCTCGCAGCCGCTCCGCCCGGCCCGGCGTCGTGCCGGTCACAACCATCCGGAGCGCTGCGCCTGCAAGGCCATCTGGAAGCGGTTCGCGGCGCCCAGCCGGGCCATCAGGATCTGCAGGCGGCGGAACAGGGTGCGGCGGCTGATTCCCAGCTCGCGGGCGATGACGTCGTCACTCGCACCGCCCGCGAGGAGCCACAGCAGTCGACGGTCGGCGGGTGGCAGGCCACCCGGGTGCGTGGTGCGGCCGTGGAACGGCAGGGCGTTCTGCCAGGACTGCTCGAACAGCGCCACGAGAGCGGAGAGCAGGCCGCACGGCTGCACGACCAGCATGGTGTTGTGTACGTCGGCCTCTTTGATCGACAACGACACGAGCGCGTACGCCTCGTCGATGATCACGAGTTTGACCGGGACCGAGGGCAGCACCCTGGCCTGTTCGCCGGCCTTGATGCACGGTTCGATGGCGTCCGTCAGGTGGCCCGGATGCTCCAGTGACTCCCGCGAGTACACGACACGCTGCGTCACACCGCGGGCGAGCGTGGCCAGCGCGTCGTCCGTGGCTCCGGACAGAGGGAAGTACGGCGGTGACTCGAACTGCCGGATCTGATACCGGGCGCTCGCCCAGGCATGACGCATCCGGGGACCGATGGCTTCGCCCGTGACGACCTCGACGAGGTTGTCGTTGTACGCGGCGAGCCGCTGCCGCCGGAACGACTCGAACGCGCCCCCGACGGCGATACGCGACTCCTCGACCTCGGCCGCCCGGTGCCGGGCGAGGATCTCCAGGCCCGCGGTGGGCGGAACCGGGGCAACCATGTCCCCGCCTTCGTCGGCGGCACTGGCCAGACCGGCGTCGACCAGCGCACCGTACGCCTCGGCCAGCTCCGCACCGCCCAGACCGGACGCTGTCCCGATCGCACTCAGCGGAGCGGGCGCCAGTTCGAGCAGCGCCAGATAGACCTGGCTCGCCGCGTGATCGATTCCCAGAAGCCGGAGAGCCTCGCCGAGTTTCACGTTCGCCATGTGTCTCATTGTCGACGACTCCGGTCAGGCCATGGCCGATCCGTGCCAGTGGCGCTCCTGGGCACCGAGCGCGGTCGGTGCGGGATACCGTCCGGAGGCCGCCGAAGAACGGCGGCAGCGAGGGTCCCGAGCCGCCGCACCGGGAGCAGGGCAACCCCCTGGGCTCACTTCGTCCCTCGCCGCTCAGGAAACCCACCCGGAAGAAGGTGTACGCCGTGGCGAAAGGCCGCAAGAACGGTCTCTACTCAGGGATCTCCGAGGAACTGTCCGCTCTGATGCGGACGGGGTGGGCGGACACCGAGCGGCACGACCTGCGGCCCGACGAGCAGGCCCCGTACGCGGACCGCCGCCGCGCCGCACTCTCCGCGCGCTTCCCCGGCGAACGCCTCGTCATCCCCTCGGGGAATCTCAAGGTCCGTTCCAACGACGACACCTACCCGTTCCGGGCGTACACGGGCTACGTACACATGACCGGGGACCAGGCCCGGGACGGCGCTCTCGTCCTCGAACCCCGGGCGGACGGCGGCCATGACGCCTACTGCTACCAGCTGCCGCGGGACAGCCGGGACAACAACGAGTTCTGGACCGGTCCCACGGCGGAGCTGTGGATGGGCCGGCGCCGCTCCCTCGCCGAGTCGGAGCTCGTACTCGGCCTGCCCTGCCGGGACGTCCGTACGGCGGCCGACGACCTGGCCGCCTCCGGTGCGCCGACCCGGATCGTCCGCGGTGTCGACCCGTCCCTGGAGGCCGCCGTCACCACCGACGAGGAGCGTGACGCCGAACTCGAAGAGGCACTCAGCGATCTCCGCCTCGTCAAGGACGACTGGGAGATCGCCGAGCTCCGCAAAGCCGTGGACTCCACGGTGCGCGGATTCACCGATGTGATCGGTGATCTCTCCACGGCGATCGCGTCGTCCGAGCGGTGGATCGAGGGAACGTTCTTCCGCCGCGCACGCCTGGAGGGCAAGGCCGTCGGCTACGGCTCGATCTGCGCCGCGGGCGAGCACGCCACGATCATGCACTGGACGGACAACGACGGTCCGGTGCGCCCCGGGGAGCTGCTCCTGCTCGACGCCGGCGTGGAGACGCACACCCTCTACACCGCCGATGTCACGCGCACGCTTCCGATCAGCGGCACTTTCACGCCCGTGCAGCGCAAGGTCTACGACGCGGTGTACGAGGCCCAGGAAGCCGGTATGGCAGCGGTCAAACCGGGTGCCGCGTACCGCGACTTCCACGAGGCGTCCCAGCGCCACCTGGCAACCCGGCTGGTCGAGTGGGGCTTCATCGAGGGCCCGGCCGACCGTGCGTACGAGCTCGGCCTCCAGCGCCGCTTCACCATGGCGGGCACCGGCCACATGCTCGGCCTGGATGTCCACGACTGTGCGCAGGCCAGGAACGAGGACTACGTCGACGGTGTGCTGGAGCCGGGCATGGTGCTCACCGTGGAGCCCGGCCTGTACTTCCAGCCGGACGACCTCACCGTGCCCGAGGAGTGGCGCGGCATCGGCGTCCGGATCGAGGACGACCTGGTCGTCACCGAGGACGGCCACGAGAACCTGTCGGCGGGCCTGCCGAGGTCGGCGGACGAGGTCGAGGCGTGGATGGACCAGTTCGCGGGCTGACAGCGTCGCAGCCCACCGGGTGCACGAGATCGGTGCGCCCGGTGGGCTGGGTCGGCTCGGACGACGCCGTTGTTCTCCGCCGGGCGGACTTCACACGGTGGCGCCTCCGTCGACGGGGATGCACGCGCCTGTGATGCCGGAGCCTGCGTGTGAGGCGAGGAGCAGGACGGCTGCGGCGACCTCCTCGGGCCGGGTCAGGCGGCCGGTGGCGGTGCGGTTGGTGAAGTGGCGGACCAGCCCCGGGTAGTCGGTACCGAGAACCCCCGCGGCCCGGGGGCCCTGTCCGGTGAACCAGTCGGTCTCGACGGCACCGGGGCATACGCAGTTGGCGGTGACTCCGTAGGGGCCCGCCTCTTTGGCCAGGACCCTGGTGAGCCCGATCAGCGCGTGTTTGGCGGCGGCGTAGGCACACAGGCCGGGATCCGGGTCGCGGCCTTCCATGGAGGAGATGTTGATGACGCGACCGGAGCGCTGCGGGATCAGGTGGGTCAGGGCGTGGCGGGTGGTGTAGAGGGCGGAGTCGATGTTGAGGGCGAGGGTCTGGTGCCAGGTGTCGTCGGTGATGTCGGCGACGGTGGCGAAGTCGGTGGCACCGCCGACGTTGTTGACGACGATGTCGAGGTGCCCGTAACGGTCCACCGCCTCGTCGACCGCGCGTTCGGCATCGGCCCGGTCGGTGGCGTCGGCCACGCACAGGGCGACATCGTCTCCGGCGTCCAGCCGGGCGAGGGCTGCTCGACCGCTGTCCTCGCAGCGGCCGGTGATGACCAGCCGGGCCCCGTGGGCGTGGAGTGTGTGGGCGATGGCCAGGCCGATGCCACGGGTGGCCCCGGTGATCAGTGCGGTTCTGCCGGTGAGGTCCATGTGCTCTCCCGTCGTGGGCCTGATGGCGAGTGGTGGGTGACGAGGGTGGCAGTGTGCGGTGTCCCGGGGAGTTTCAGAGGCAGCAACTGCCAGCCGAGGGGGGCCGGGTCCTGGCCCAGCCGGGCCAGGGAGAGCCGTGGGTGCAGGGTGATCTCCACGTCGACGAGGGCACGCAGCAACGACCACCCCAAGGCTTTGGCGACGGCTTCCTTGGCCGTCCACAGGGTGAGGAACTCCTCCTTCCGTACGGTCGCGGGCCGGTCGGCCGGCGCAGCACGCTCGCCCGGGTGGAGGGCGTACCGCAGCAGGTGAGGCGACGGAGGGGAAGCCAGATGTTCGATGTCGATGCCGATCCGGGTGCCGTCCTGGGACGCTGCGACCAGTGCGGCCACCGTCACGGGGCCGCAGTGGGCGGCGGTGAGGCACAGGGGAGGCAGGTTCTGTTCCGGTGCGAGTGCGGGGCGCCCGAGCGGATCCCGGACCACGCTGACGGTGTCGGCCGGGCGGTCGTGCTGCGCCGCGACGGCATGGCGCAGCAGCGCCCGGCCGGGTACGGGACGCGCCTGCGGGGCGGTGTGCCACCAGATGTCGACCGGGCCCGCTGTGGTGGCGATCCGGCGATGGCGGGCACCGGCGAGTGCGTGAACCACCGGGGTCACCGGGCGTCGGCCTCGGCCCGGTGGCCGCCCTCGAAAGGCGCGGTCGCAGTGGTTGAGGTGTGGGGGCGTGCCGGGAGGCGGGCCAGGACGGTGGCGCGCATGCCGGAGATCTGGGCGACGATGCGGCCGTCCCGGGTGGTGGCGGTGCTGGTGTCGGTGGCGGGTGAGTGGTGGAGCCGCAGCCCGGCGGGGTGGGTCCGGACGAGGTCGTGGTCGTCGCCGTACTCGTACAGGGTGATGCGTTCGATGTGGTGCGGAACGGCGACGGCATGGTGCCCGTCCGGGGTGGGTTCGAGGGCGGGGGTGCGGGCGAGGCTGTCCAGGAGGACTGCCGGGGTGGAGAGTCGGGGCAGCGCGGACAGTTGCTCCGGGTGGGGGCGCCAGCGGGCACTGGTGCCCGAGTCGGCGGTGCGGCACTGGTCGGTGGCGCGGAAGACGCCGGTGAGCAGCACCGGGGAGGCTGCGTCGTAGTACGGGTCGTCGACCGTGCGGTGGGATCCGGCGAGCGGGCCGTACGGCTCGGGCAGGGGAACCGGTCCGCCCAGACGGACAGTGGCACGGACGTGTTCGCGGTCGTGGGCCAGAACGCTTCCGTCGGGGGCGACGATGTCGGAGCGGATGGTCACGCCGACCGCGCAGGCCGTCCTGGTACGGCGGCGGCGGGCCTCGACGCGATAGCGGGCGGGTCTGCCGTCGGTACGGGCGCGGACCCAGGCGCTGAAGGTGAGGTCGTCGACGGCGCGTGGCAGTAGCCCGGGAGCGAGAGCCCGTGCCGCCTGGACCGCGATGTCGGCCAGCATCACGCCCGGCACGGTGGGTTTGCCGTCCACCAGGTGGTCGCGCAGGAAGCCGTGGGTGTCCAGGTCGAGGATCAGGTGCCAGGTGGCGTGGTCGGCGTGGTGGGTGACGGGTTCGCCGAGCAGTCCGGCCGGGGTGTCACCGGGCGATTCGGCCCGGACGGGGTCGCCGGGCGGTCGGGGCGGGACGTCGTCATCGGTGGGACATGTTGTGACCACCGGGGCGGCCCGGTGGTGCCGGCCGGTGTCCCCGGTGGTGCGCAGGCCCGGGAAACGGGTGTCGAAGGAGCGGTGTTCGGCGTCACCGACGAACGTGACGTGCCTGTCCTTCCCGCCCTCTTCGTGGCTGCGGCGACGCAGTTCGGTCAGGAAGTGGGTGACTCCTTCGGTGGTGGTCATGCGGGAAAGGCGCGCGGTGCGTGCGGTGTGGGACTGGACGATTGCCCCGGAGCCGAGGCCGGTCTCGTCCCAGACGGTCCAGGAGATGGTGAACTCGCCGTCGTCGCCGACGAGTGCGGCGCCGGACAGGAAGTCATTGGCCGGGGAGTAGTCGCTCTCGCCGGGCAGGCCGGCGACGCCGGTGACCGAGCCGAAGTTGCACCACAGGCGCGGGGCGAGAGTGCCGGTGAACGTGGCGCGCAGATGGTGGTAGCCGGACAGCTTGACGTCGCGGATGCGGCGCATGCCGGGCAGGGTCTTGCGGGTGATGTCGCCCGGGTGGTGCAGTCCCGCGCCGTTGACGAGCAGGTCGACGTGGCCCTCCTGGGCCCGGACGGCGTGGGCCAGGGCACGTACGGCGTTCGCGTCCGTGACGTCGCAGGTGTGGAAGTGGACCTGGTCGGCGCCGCACAACTCACTCAGGGCCCGTAGGGTCAGGGCGGACTCGCGGGCGTGCAGGAGGCGGTCGAAAGCGGCGCTGATCTCCCCCACCGGACGCCGCGGCGTCCGGGAGCGCTGGTCGGTGATGTAACGGGCGCGCGCTGCGGGCAGTTCCTGGTCGGGGGTGCGCAGCAGGTCGTCGGGGATGTCGTCGGGGCGGCTGGACCCCACCAAGTGGATCCGCAGGGGCACCTGGCGTGCGAGGCCGAGCAGGCAGGCGGCGGTGATGCCGCGGGCACCGCCTGTGGCGACGACCACTGCTCGGGGAGCGAGCGGCAGGGCCGCGCCCGTCACGGGAGGGTCGTTCTCGGCGAGTCGCTGGACGAAACGGGTGGTGCCACGATGCCGGACCACGGGCAACCCATCGGCTGGGCGGTGGAGTTCGTCCTCCAGCGCGGCCAGTACGGCCAGGGGGTCGGTGCTGTCGGCGACCACCGCGCGCACGGTGCAATCGGTCAGTTCCCAGGCCAGGGACTTGACGAAGCCCGTGAACAGATGGGCGTGCGGGGCGGCCTCCGCTCCGAGGAACGGGGCCGCCACGCCCACCGCGACCGTGCTTCCCTCGGAGATCCGGTCGCGCAGCCGACGTACCGCCCAGAAGGCCGCCTCCTGCACGGCCAGTACGTCGGCGGTGGGCGGAGCGGGCCAGGCGGGTGCGGAGTGGAGATCGGCGACGACCCGCAGATGCCGGAACCCCACGGGGCTGTCGCACACGATGTGGTCGACGGCCTGCTGCGGGTCCTGGTCCCCGTCGACGGCGACCAGACGGCAGTGGAGGCCGGCCTCGACCATGGCGCGCAGAGCATGCACGTACCGGGAGCCGGCGATCACCAGGGTGCGGGCCGGCAGCGTCCGTGCACCGGTGCCGCACGGTCCGGCTGCCTCCCAGCTCAGGGTGTGACGCCAGGAGACCGGGGTCGGGGCACCTTCGGCAGGCCGGGCCGGAGCCACCGATGCCGGAGCCGTCGGCGTGGGGACCGGTTCATGGCCGACGAGATGCCGCAGAGCAGCCACCAGGTCGTCGGCTCCCAGATAGCTCCACCCCTTCGGTTCGCGGTGCTCGGTGGGTAGTTGGCCCAACAGGGTGTCGAGGGTGGCGAGGCGGGACCAGCCGCGTCGGCGGGCGACGGAGGCCCGGGTGAGCACCAGGGCGAAGGCCCCTTCCGCCGGCTCCAGGGACCCGCCGATGTCGTGCAGGCGGGTGGACAGCGGACCGGTGGCGCCGTTGACGCCCAGCACCAGGGCCAACTCCAGTTCCCCGCGGCGCAGATACGCGGTGGCGGCCCTGAGGGCGCTGCGGCCCGAGGTGAGCCCGGTGTCGAGGGTCATCGTGGGACCGTGCAGATCGTGCAGGGCGGCGACCCGAGCGGGGATCACGTTCGGCATCAGCCCGGCCAGGGTGTCCTCCCCCGGACTGGTGCGCTCGCGCACCGCGTCGAGGAATTCCGAGGTGGCCTTCCGCAACGAGGCGCGGTCGAGTCCGCGGGGCAACGGGTGCCACACCGCCTCGGCCAGCGACGCGGCGTGGCAGCGGACGGTCATGTCGGGCGACGCCGCGGGGACACCGGTGTGGGCGGCGAAGACACCGCAGGTCTCCCCCAGCCCCTCCCACCAGGGCGAGGTGTCCCGGGGGACCAGTGCGGCGACGGCCTGCAGCGCCATGAGCTGGGCCCGGTCGATGCCCTCGGCGGTGGGCGCGGGGATGCGTACCTCGGCGAAGGGAGGAAGCGGATACCGCACTCCGAACGAGCGCCGTGCCGCGGGGTTGCGCCCATCGGCCAGACGGCGTGCGACATCCGCCGCGTCCGGGCTTCCGGGCAGGTGGGCCGACCAGGCGACGACGACCACCGGATCGTCCTGGACAAGAGCGGGCAGGGAGGCCGGCGCGGCCTCGCCGGGCCGGGGTGCGTCCTGGAGCAGCAGATGGCCGTTGGTTCCTCCGAACCCGAACGCCGACACCCCCACCGTTCGTGGCCGGTCAACCGGGCGTTGCCAGGGCATCGGATCGGTCGGCACCCGCAGTGGGGGCGCGTCGCCGGAGCCGCGGTAGGGGATCTGCGGCGGGATCACGGAGTGGGCCATGCCCTGCAGGGCATGGACGACCGACACCGCGCCGGCTGCCCAACCGGTATGACCGAACACCGACTTGTTCGATGTGCACCAGGCGTGGGGCAACTGCTGCGACAGCACTCCACGCTCGACCCGGTCGCCGACCGGGGTTCCGGTGGCATGGGCGACCACCCAGTCGATCTGCTCGGGTTCGACGCCGGACACGGCACGGGCACGGGCCAACGACCGCTCCTGGCCGGTGGCGTTGGGGGCGTGGACGGCCCGGCCACGCCCGTCGGAGGCCGCTCCGAACCCGGCCAGCACCCCCAGGACGTGGTCGCCGTCGGCACGGGCGACGTCCAGCCGTTTGAGAGCGACGAACGCCGCCCCGTCGGCGAACAGCACCCCGTCCGCGTCCGCGTCGAAGGCACGGACCGCACCCGACCGGCTCAGCCCGCGCAGTCGGGAGAACAACACGCTGTAGCGGGGCCCGAGGGAGAACACCCCGCCACACAGGGCGAGATCGCACTCCCCGTCCAGGACGGCGCGGGCGCCCAGGTCGATGGCGTACAGCGAGGAGGAGCACGCGGTGTCGACGATCTGCACCCGCGTCGGCGCGGGAAGCAGGGATGCCACGGCGGCGCGCAGGGCCGCCGGTGGCAGGTGCCCGGCCGGCACGCCCGCGTGCCGGTGCGCGGACCGCAGCCACTGGACGAGCAGCTCACGCAGCGCCTCCGGGTTCTCGGCCATGCTTCCGCCCCAGCGCTCCGCGATACCGTCCGCGGCAGCCTCGACGAGCAGGCTCTCCTCCACATGCTGCGATCCCTCGGCCCAGGCACCGGCGAAGCACGCAGTACGGGCACCGGCACGGGACGCCAGACGCGGGGCGTCGCACTGAAGAAGCGCGGCACGCGTCCAGGCGGTGAGGAAGTCCTCCTCGGTTTCGTCTTCAGTGTCGTCCTCGGTTTCCTCCTCGATGTCCTTTTCGGCGTCCTCCGGCACGGGGCGGACGTAGCCGGCGACCCGGCTGTAGGTACGGTCCGCGACGTCCGCGGGCGACCAGAAGTGATCCAGCGGAAACCGTTCTCCGGGCTCGCTGAACTGGGGAACGCCCTCCATCAGCCGTCGCCAGAGCGCGTCCGCACTCTCGGCCCCGGGGGCCACCAGGCCCATGCCCACGACGGCCACCGTGCGTGCCGTCTCCCGCTCCGCCCCGACACCACTCCGCACAACTGCCGCCCTGGCCTGCTTCTTGTCCACGGCGGGAGGCCGCATGTCCGCCGCAGCCCGCCGAGGAGGCCGGACAGCCGGCGCGGCAGCACCGGTCCGAGCCGGAGGACAAGGGGACGGGGCGCTGGGTGGTGCGGGTTGGTGCGGAGTGAGCATGGCGCGGCCCACGGACAGTCCCCCGTCGGCCAGCAGACACTGCCCGGAGATCCAACGGGCCTGCGGAGAGGCAAGGAAGGCCACCAGCCCGGCAAGGTCTTCTTCATGGCCCACCCCGCCGAGCGGGGCCGCCGCCGCACAGGTAGCCCGCAGGGCGTCCGCACCGGGGAACAGCGCGGCCGTGGAATTGTCCAGCAGCCCGGCCGAGGCTGTGTTCACCCGGATTCCCGATGGGCCGAGATCGGCCGCCAGGTACCGGGTCATCGCTTCCAGCGCCGCCTTGCACACCCCCATCAGCAGGTAGTTGTCCATGGCCAGTCCGGCGCCGATGGACGAGACGTTCACGATGGCACCGCCGCCGCGCGCGGCCATCAGGGGTGCTGCCTCAAGGGCACACCAGCGAGCACCGTGGACATTGATGTCCAGCGCCCGCTGCCATTCGGAGTCGGTGAGGTCGTCGAAGCGGGCGAACACGCCCCGCGCGGCGTTGTTGACCAGGATGTCCACGCCGCCGTGCTTCTCGGCCAGGGTCGCGAACATCGCGGTCACCTGGTCGTGTTTGGCGACACTGGCCCGCAGCGTCTCCGCCCGGCCCCCGGTGGAACGGATCGACTCCACGGTCTCCTCGGCGGCCTGCGGCGAGTGGAAGGAGTTGACCACCACGAGGGCGCCGTTCCGGGCCAGTTCGCGGCTGATCGCCGCACCGACTCCCTTGCCTCCCCCGGTGACCAAGGCGATCTTTCCCGCGAGATCCCGTGGTGCGGGCACGTCGAACCGGCCGCTCATGCCTGCACCCCCGCAAGCGGGCCGTCCGCGGGCAGCGTTCTCAACAGCCCTGCCAGCGCGTCCAGAGTGGTGTAGCTGGTCAGGCGGGAGCCGTCCGTCGGCAGGGTACGCCCGAAACGCGCGGCGGCCTGGGCGAACAGTTCGGTCTGCTTGATCGAGTCCACCCCCAGATCCGCCTCCAGATCGGCATCGTTGGTCAGGACCTCGGGCGGATACCCCAACGCCGCCGCGTACAGGGACCGTAGTGTGGCCACGATGGACCGCCGCTCCGGGAGGGCCTCCGCACCCGGCGCGGCTTCCTCGGCCACGGTGCCGGTGTCAGCGGTGCCGGCGCCCGCGCCAGGTACGGTGGCTGCGACTCCGGTGACCACGGACGCTGTGGAAACCGTCGTCAGTCCGCTCAGTGCCTCGGACAGCTCGGGTCCGCTCACCCGGCGTCGCAACGGCGCGACAACCCGTACGTCCGGCACCGTCGCCGTCACGAGATCGCTCAGCACACCGCGAGGCCCGCACTCCACGAACAGCCCCACGCCCTCCGTGTGGAGCAGGCGGACCGCGTCGGTGAACCGCGTGGGACGCACCAGGTGGGCGGCGACCAGGTCCGCCACCATGTCGGTGTCGTCCACCCGCCGCCCCAGAATCGCCGAGTGCAGCAGATGTCGCGCCGGCCCGGCTCGCAGCATGGTCGCCCGGCGGGTGAAGTCACCCGCGACGGCGCCCAGTATGCGGTGGTGGAAGGCGTACGGGACCCGTAGCGCGGTCGCCCTGACGCCAATCGCGTGGGCGGCACGCTCTACCCGGCCCAAGGGCTCGGCGGGGCCGGACACCACGCACTGACGGGGACTGTTGTCCGCGGCCAGGGTCACCTCCCACTCTCCGAGACCCACCAGCAGTCCTTCGGCCCGGGAAGCGGACACCTCCAGTACCAGCATTCCGCCGCGCTCCGGCGGGCAGGCGGCGAACGCCTCATCGCGGGCGACCACCAGCGCCATGCCCTCTTCCAGCCCGTACACACCGGCCGCGGTCAGGGCCACCAACTCGCCGAAGCTGTGCCCCAGCAGCACGTCGGGAAACAGTCCATGACGTTCCGTCAATACCCGGAACAGCGCCATCTCGGCAGCGAAAATCGCCGCATGCAGATCTGCCGGGGCCTCGTCCACCAACTCGGAGAGTGTCGGCGCCCGTTCGTCGAGAAGAAGGCGGGAGGGGGCGCTCCGCCCCAGGCGAACGGCGGTGGCGTCCAGAAGGTGCAGTGTTTCCTCCACCAGCGGCTCGTCGACGGCGAGCCGGGCGAGGGCGGCGGGCAGGTAGGCCCCCTGCCCCGGGAACACGAAAGCGCAGCGCGCGACCACAGCAACTCCTCTGCACAGAGCAACACTTGGCAGATCCTGGGAAGGTCCGTGCCATCGAAATGCACGGCAGGGACGGACGGCGCGGGACCGAAGAAGGGGAGAAGACGCCGCCGATGGCGGCCCCCGACCTTGGGGGCGGCCGCACGGCACCGCTCGGGGGCGTACAGCGGGACCTGCACAGGGGGCGATGCGATGTGACAGCTGGAGCAAGAACCAGGACAAGTACCGGAACGGAATATGGAACCAGAGCGAACGCCCACCCCATGCACACGCATAGTCAGGCTACGGTCGCGAGCCCCCACAGTCGTCACCCACACGGGTGACGAAAATGCGTCCGGATACAGAATCCGCTCGCCGAACGCGCGAGGGTGCCCCCATTCACCACCCTGGCGCTCCCGACAGCCAATCGCGCTGGGTGCTGACTCCTCGATCGCCCTCCGGCCGGTGAAGAAGCTCGATCACCAACCCTGCGCTGCCTGCTGTCCGTGCCAGGCAATGGCGATGTTGATGAAGCCGAAGGGACCTATCGGTCCAGGGCCGGCCCCGGATTCCCGGCAGTGAATCTCTGTTGCCCGGCTGCGGGCGCACAACAACAATCAGCAGACGCCTATGACAACCGCACGCCCGGCTGCCGGTCCGCCTTGCTCCCGGCCCGACACAGTCGTCCGCATGAATTGCGCGTGGTGCGGATCAGGGGGCGAGGCAATCGACGAGCAGTACATCGGTGAGGATGTGCCGAGGCCAAGGGGACTGAGCGGCTCAGTCGTGGAGAGTGACGTTGGGCAGTGGGCGGCCAGTAGCGTCGAACAACGCGGCTCCACAATCGCAGCGCTCATCGGCCAGGGTCTGGGGCTTCGACAGTTGCCAGACCAGCATCTCCGAGCAGTTCGGGCAGTCCAGGCTGACCAGGGTCTCTTCGGGTTCCGGGCCCCAGGCACGCACCGGGAGGCCCTGGTGCATCAACCCGGTCGGCTCACACTCACCGGTCAGCGCGACCAGTACCTCGTAAGTGTCGGTTCCGTTGTCCCGCACCATGAGCGTGCAGCCGAGATTTACCAACACAC
Organism: Streptomyces sp. NPDC001880; assembly: GCF_053594575.1. NCBI lineage: Bacteria > Bacillati > Actinomycetota > Actinomycetes > Kitasatosporales > Streptomycetaceae > Streptomyces > Streptomyces sp. NPDC001880. The sequence continues at coordinate 26,409 of NZ_JBSFET010000056.1, read as the reverse complement.
CGGACAGATGATCGAGCTGGCGGACCGGGAAATCACCGCGGCGCAGAGTCGGGTCGACCTCGGCCGCGTGGTAGACGATGCCGGTGTCGACGTCTGCCGGCTCCGTCCCGAAGGCCCGTACCCGACCGGCCACGAATGCCGCCAGCTGCCCCGGGGATTCCTCACCGGTCCAGTCCATCCGGAACATCATGCTGTCGACTCGAATCCCCCGAGCCCGCTCGCCGGGGGTCAGGACCAGTTCTTCCAGCTCTGTCACGACAATCACGCTATCAACTGCCGGGCGGCGGACCGTACCGTTGGTTGCGTCGTTGTCGTGCATGACCAACGTCGGCTCCCACGACTGTCTACGCGACCGCTTGTGGCGGCACCCCGTTCGCGACGCCGTGAACGGCCTCGTGGATCCGCGCTGTCGTGCACGAGTTCAATCGGACGGCGCGACGGAGGTCCACACTCCGAACCACTGCTCGGCGCCGTACTCCTCGAACCGCTCCACCTCGATGAACCCCAGCTTCACCGCGAGACGCAGCGAACGGACGTTGGCAGTCTGGGTACAGAGCACCACCGGCTCGCCGGGAAGCGCGTCGGCGAACCAGCCGAGTGCCGCTGCGCACGCCTCGGCGGCATACCCGCATCCCCACGCCTCCGGCAGGAACATGTAGCCGAGTTCGAACTCCCCGGCATCCGGGCGGACATGCCCCGGACGCTCTGCGTCGCGCCGATCGAGCGTGATCACGCCGATCATCGCTCCGTCGAGATCGATCACGAAAAGGCCAGGGCGCTGCCCGGGCATCTCAGGCACCGCGCGCTCAAGCTCATCGCGCGGTCGAGAGCCACCGATGTATGTGCCCACCTCTGGCGAGGCGAACAGCTCGATGAATGCCGCACGGTCCCGGGCCTCGGACTCGCGAAGCACGAGCCGCTCGGTCCTGATCGGGGCAGGCGGCCAGGCGACGGGCCCGAGATCAGTCATGTCGGGCAACCTATCGCACGCCCGCCGGGCAGGAGCCTCGGACGACCGACAGCGGCAACGCCACGAGCACCGCCCCGGCCAACCTGTGCGGTCCCAGAAATCGATTTGTCGCCCCTGTCCGCCTGGAGGACCAGGCAGCTCCATCGGACGTCGTCACGGCCATGAAGATCGGAACGCTCGACGCAATGGATCGTGTGCAACCCATGCGCACTGCCCAACTCGGCTGTCTCAGCGGCAGATACATCGAACATGTGACGCCCCTCGGGCACAGGACCGTGGCGGACATTCACGAAAGATCAGCCATCGGCAACCAGCAACGCGGCAATCCGGGCCATCGCACGTCGACGTTCCTCGGCATCCGGATGCATCCACACCGCAGCGGCGAAGACCGCATCGAACCGGCCCTGGTGGCCGCCCGGCTCCAGGTCCGGCAGGTCGTCCTCGACCCAGTCGATGCCACCGCCCGCGTGAAGACGCTGTGCATGCTCCCGCAGTTCCGTCGGTCATGTGGCGCCTGCGTGGGGGTGCGGCGCCGATGCCTCCCAGCAGACGGCCTGGCCGCCCATTCCCTGCGGAGCGATCATTCGCAATTCCCCGGACCAACACCCCTTCAACGGCTACCTTATGAACTCGCCGCGTCACTCAAGGTCACCTCGGAAGGAATCCTGTGTCCCCATCCTGCGACCCCGCGTACGCCCCTGCCGGAGATGTGGGTGTAGCACTCATGGCGATCGACTCTCGCCTCAAAGCCATCTACGACGGCCAGGCCGGGACCGACCCCGAGCAGCAGCAATTGATGGACCGGTTCACCGCGTCGCTGGGCCCCGAGGAAGCCAATGACGTGCTGGACGGCGCGTGCACGCTCATCTACATGTTCATGCAGTGGCTCCGGATGGCTTACGAAGAGCACGACAAGGACGTCATCGAGTACGTAGTGCCCGGCTTCGTGACCTCGTTGCGCATGATGCCGAAGAGCATCCGTCCCGAAGTGATCCCCACCATGACCGGCCTTGTCGTCGCAGCCGGCACCGGCCTGAGCCCCAGCCTGTGGCGCAAGCAGTACGGAGACTGGACCGGGGACGAGATGAATGCGCTGGAAGCCACAGCCTTGCTGCTCGCGGAGCACATCAATCGACTCGTGGGCGACCGTGACTTCGCCGCCCGCATGATCAGCGAAGCTCTGTCCGCGACGAACCAGGACTGACGTGCGGCTCCTCGGCCTGAACCAGCCTGTGCCATCCGAGGCCCGGGTGGGGGCGATCGGCTCCATGGCGGGCCGGGTACGCGGGTCGCTTCCGCCGTTACGGCAGACCCGCTCTCGGAGTGTGGGCAGCCGGCACCGTCGGCTGCCCGGCGTGCGGGGGGTGTGGACGGCCCGTGGACAGTGAGCTGTGACTGGCGCCTGGTCTCGCTGGGCTGCGCCTGCGGGGCGGTGGCCCATGAGCACGGCCTCGCCTTCTCCGAGGTCTGGCTTCTCCTGCCGGACTCGTGACCGTCGGAGCATCCGCGTACGCCATAGCACAGTGCTCGTGCTCTCACCAGGCAGAGGGGCGGGCTCGCCCTGAGCGGAAGGCACGCAGGGGAGACATCGCGCGTTCGGAAGGGCCGGCCGGACACCGTCCGCTCCACGCACTGTCGTTCGGCGCGGCTACTTGTCCGTGGACGAGCTCCCGCTCCGCTTGTTCCACGGGATGTGGGTGGCGAGCATGTCGCCCACCGTGCCGACCACGTTGAACGCGAGCCAGCCCACGCCCTTCAGGACTCGCATGACCGCAGAACCCGCGACTTCTTCCATGCTTCCTGTCTCCTCATGTCCGTCCCCGTGGCTTGCTTCGATCTTGGAGACGCGTGTTGTCGCCACTCGGTTGCCTGGGGAGACGAATCACGTGTCACCTTGCGGTTGATCTCGGCATGGAGGTCAAGGGGCGTTGCGCTCCCGGCTTCCCAAGGCGGGTGTGGCGTATCCACGTCACGGCTTGAACGCGCACGCTCCGGGCCACCCCAGCCGCGACTTGTAATTGCCAGGCCTCTGAGGGCCGGCGTCTTACGGCACGGGTGGGGCAGCCCGGCGTTGGCGTATGTGCTGGCTCCATCTCCAGGACGGACAGCGGACATTCATGCGGAACAGCTTCTGCGCGGCCAGGAAGCGGTCTCTCCCGGTGGCCCAGCACCGGACCGCGGGACAGTGGCCCGGCGTCGCGCCTTCACCGCGTGTGGGAGGACGCCGGTTCGAATCCGGTCGGCCCATCCCCTCCCGATGGTCACAGCTGATCGAGGCCCGTTCCCGGCCTCCAGGCCATGAATGTGACTGACCGGAAGCCGGGACGGCATTGGAATCAGGCAGCGGAGATACGCCAGTCGGCAACATTGCCGGTGCGGTTGTAGTAGGCGTTGGTGCACACGTCGTACTTGCCGCCGGCGGGACCGATGCCGTTGGTCTCCAGGAAGCCGCCATTACCACCGTAGGTGTTCCACAGGTGGACGGTGTCGCCGATGTGGACGACGGCGTCCTGTGGGCTGGAGGTCTGAGCGAAGATGCGCCACTCGGCAGTGCCCGTGCCGCGGTCGGCGTTCTTGGCGGTCAGGACGTCGTACTTGCCTCCGGCCTTCTTCTGGTCCGCGGTGGCGTGTCCGTTGGTGTCCAGGTAGCTGCCGGCCGAGTAGCAGTTGCGCAGGGTGATCAGGTCCCCGCTGGCCACCGGCGTGCCGGTGGCCTTGCCCTCGGCGGATGCGATCTCCCAAGTCCCGGTACCCGTACCGCGGTTCGGGCTTTCAGCGGTTGAGACCCCGTAGACGGCGCCGTTCGCGGAGCTCGCACCATTGGTGTCGAGGTAACCGCCGCCCCAACTTCCGTATCCGTTCTGCAGGTGGACCCGGTCGCCGTACTTCAATGCTTCAGCCATGAGAACTCTTCAATCCCTGATGAGGTGAGCATGCCGAGCCGCCCGGGAGCGAGCGGCTCAACCGATCATCCGCATTCCGTAGCCCAAGCGGTTCGCTTCCCGGAACCGCCCACCCGATCGAGTGAAGCGCACACGTACCGGATCTCGACCCGGTCGGGCTCGCGGATGTAGCCGATGCGGAGGGCCGGGCAGTCCTCGAACAGCTCGGCGTCCACCGTCACGGTGAGGATGCCGGGCAGGCCCGAGGGCCGGCCCATGTCCGGATCCTCGGCCAACTGCCCGGCCAGGACCTTCAGGGCGTAGCAGGCAGCGCTGCGGCCGACCATCGGCGCCGACAAGGTGGCGCGCTACATGCTCGGTGGAATCGGCAAGAACAAGCTCTCGATCACTTTTGACCCCACCGTGGCCAACGGCAACCCGGCACTCCTGGTGCGCATGGACGGCGAGATCGACGGTGTCCTGGCGATCCGTGTCGAGAAAGCCCGCAGCATCGGCCTCTACTACGTGCGCAACCCCGAGAAACTGAACCGTGCCGATTCCGAGACCTCGCTGGCCCTGCGATGAATACAGGCGGTACAACAGCCACTTGGCCGGCTCCGCGCCGGACGGGAGTCGGCCGCTGATTACGTTCACGGGCCGGGCAGCAGCTACCGTGCTGTTGTGGTGATCAACGGGGAGGACACAGGATCCGGGACCGCGCTGCTGATCGCGGCGGCTCCGGCCGGCAAGGGCTGTCTCATCGACGCGACCGGCGTGCTGCCCACGCTCGCCGCGGTCCCGCCCAGCGTCCTGGCCGGCGCGACGGCGGCCACCATCGTCGAACTCGCCGACCCGACCGACCCGCAGACCGTCCTCACCCGCATCCGCGCGGCGGCGGCCGCGCCCGGCCTGCTCACCCTCTACATAGCAGGTCAGCTCCATCTCGATCACAAACAGCGCCTGATCCACCTGGCACTCGCCCGGACGACCACGCCGACCACTCTGCGCTACACCGCGCTGCCCTGGCACTGGCTGGCCAGCGAACTCAAGCTGCGCCGGCCGGGCTCCACCACTGTCGTCGTCGACATGGCCGCCGCCCCCGAAGCCTGGCAGCAACTCCGTGCCGAGGGTCTCGCTCTCGGTTACGGGATCCGCGTATACGGCCGGATCGTCCCGCCACCACCCCGCCGCCAGATCGCGGAACCCGCCTACCTCAAGGCCTTCGCCACCACTTGGCGCAGTGGCCTCAACCCGCCGCTCGCCCGGCTCCACGAACAGGCCGCCGCCCAGGTCGGCTCCGACGACGCGCTGTTCCTGTCCGTCGGCGACTCGTCGGCCTTCTCCGCCCCCTCCCCCGCAACGCCGGCTGTCCAGGTGCCGGAGCAGCCCCGCCAGCTGCCTGCTCCGGTCACGGAGCACACCGGGGCGGCGGCTGAGGAGGATCCGCTGCCCGCGATTCTCGCCGCGGCCCACGCGGGGCGGCACGGCGAGGCCGCGTCGCTCGCAGCCATATGGGAGGGGTGGGCTCTGCGCACCTACGGAACGGGCTCCGTGCAGGCCATCCACTGGCTGGAGGTCCGGGCCGACCTCGCTCGTCTGGCCGACGATCCGGCGCGCAGCTGCGAACTGTGGATGGCTGCCGCTGACGCCCGCCTCGCCCGGCAACAGCCGTCGGACGACCCGGCCGTGGAGAGTGCCGTGGACCGTGCCCATCACCAGTGGCAACAGCTTCGTGACCCGCAGCGGGCCCGGGAGCTCGGCCCGGCCCTGGATGCCTTGCGCCACCACGTACCCGGCCGACGCCCCGGAGCGGTCGAAGCCGTCCGGCACCGGCTGGAGGTACTGGACGCCGCACCCCCGCGGCAGCCCCAGGTGCGGCACCCTGACGGAACAGGACCTCAGCCCGTCTCCGGGTGAACGCCCAGGACCCTCGCTCCTTGATCGCGCACGCGTTCGCGCCGCTGGCGTAGTAGCGCTGGAAGCAGAGTGGACGAGCGGCACACCGGAGGGGTGGACGGCAGGGCCGCCGCGAGTTTCAGCGGATACTGCGTTCCGCCGCTGAGTCCGCCGGAGTTGGACGGGCAGCCGGTCGTGGCCGGCAGCGCCGCGTCTCTCCCCCGGCGCATGCCGCTCAGTCCCGCACAGGCGTGGCTTCGCCTGCCCGGCGCAGCGCCTGACGGACCGACCAGAGGACTGAAACCAGCGGCACCGCCACCACCGCTCCGAGCACTCCCGCCGCGATGGCGCCGCCGATCACCGAGAGCGCGACCACGACCGGGTGGAGCCGGACCGCCCAGCTCATCACGAGCGGATGGAGCAGATGGCCTTCGATCTGGCCGATGACCACGATCAGGACGAGGACGACGGCCGCCACGATCGGGCCCTTCGCCGCCAGAGCCACCACGGCCGCGACCGCGAGAGCGATCGGCGATCCGACCAACGGGACGAAGGCGGCGAAGAACTCAAGCAGCGCCAGGGGCAGAGCCAGCGGCACTCCGAGGGCGAAGAGGACCAGTCCCACCAATACGGCGTTGGTCCCCGCCACCAGGATGATGCCGTGGGTGTAGCCGGTGAACGTACGCCAGGCAGCCCGGCCCGCGATCACCATCCCGTCCCGAACCTTCTCCGGGAGCTGATCGCAGAACCAGTCCCAGTGCCGGTCACCGGAGTGAATGAAGAAGACCGAGCAGAACAGCGCCAGAACGAACACCGTCATCACCTCGACCAGTCTGCCCACGCCGCTGACGGCCGTGCTGATGAGGGTGGAGCGATGACTGGACAGGTACTGCCCGATCCGCGCCTGGAGGTCGTCGAGCGTCCTCGGATTCAGCCGGAACGGCGGCCCCTCCAGCCAGTGCTCGATCCTGCCCAGGCCGTCACTGAACTCCTCTTCCAGCCCGGCGCGTTCTCCGGCGACCGCCTCGCCGACGAGTGTCAGCACGCTGAGGACGAACACGATACTGCCGACCAGCGCCACGGTGACGGCGATCGGCCGCGGCATCGGACCGGCCAGCAGATCCGCGACCGGGCGCAGCACCGCGGTCACGACCAGGCCGAGGAAGACGGCTACCGCCACCTCGTGGAATCGTCCCAGCGCCGCGAAGACCGCGTACACGACGGCTCCCACCGCGAGGATCCGCCAGGCGTAGGCGGCGGCCGTCTGGAGCGCGGGGTTCACGCGTGGCGTGTACCGCGGGCCGGGGGGCGCCTGTCGCGCGCCAGGGTTCCGGGCCGCGGGGCCGGTCCTGCCGCGCAGCGCCCGGCGTGAGGCGGCGCGAATCCGTTGCCGTCGTCCTTCGGACGGTGCGCCGGGGTCCGTATGGTCTGGCTGCGGATGCGAGGGCCTGGGCATTCCCTGCTGGTACCAGGAGAATCCGCACCTTTCCGGGCGCCGGGGCCGACATGCGCAGGATGTCACCCCACGGGCGGAGCCACCGGCCGTCAAAAACCCCGCACCGCGACGGTCGGCTCCCCTGCCGCCGTAGCCCCGGCTTCACCAGCGGGGGAAATCCGTTCGCAGCATCGGGCAGGGGCGTCGGAGGCTCGCCAACGCCCCTGCCCGGGCGGATAGTTCACGTCTTTCCATAGGCACTCCACAGACGCCGAAGCACCCGTGCCGCCCTCAATGCTCGCCGGGTGTTCGAGAGTTCGGCGGCCATTACCGAGGCACCGAATCGTCGCGGCTGGGCCAAAGGTCCACCGCACCATCCATGACCAGCAAACCCCACTCACACCACTCCGATAGCATGTTCGAACTCGCGACGGGCACCCTAATGGCCCGTCATTCACCGGAAATCCATGGGATCCGGCACAAAGAGTGACCCATTCAGCCAACATCTAACAAATCGGCCAAACAATTGATACCTAGAGCATCGCGGGTGTTTTCGCGAATAGACCGCAAAACCATCTTCGCCGCGTGGCGTCAACCACGGGCGATACTGTGGACCGCGGCGGCGGTGGTGACCCTCGGATTCCTGATCGCACTGGAGATAGCCGCGCGTCATTACGGCCTACCGGGGCCGATGACCACCCAGGTACAAGAGGTGATAGTCGCCCCCAAATCGGGATTCCTGCTGTACGCCAGCATGGGCCTGATGATGGTGGTGCTCACTTGGCGGCAACGGTTCATCGCGATCGGTGTCGCGATCGGCATCGACCTCATCATCTTTGTGGTGCGGTGGGCGGCTGACGCCAGGGTGACCGAGGGCCACCCCTTCGGCAACGGCGCACTGTGGGTGATTCTGGGCTGTGCGGTCATCGCCGTCACGCGCCGCACGGGCCAGGAGCGTGTTCTGCTGCTGAAAGGCGTCGGGCTGGGCCTGCTGTTGGTGGCCGGCCGCAAGACCGGCGACACCTGGCTCCTCATCACGTCGAAGACCCGCCCGGAGGTGCTCGACCAGTACGTGGCGACCGCCGATCACGCGCTGGGCAACCCGTCGTGGCTGGTGGGCCGGCTCGTCAATGCCACCGGCCCGATCGGCGCCCATTTCCTCGACTACGTCTACGCCCAGCTCGCGGTGGCCGCGGTAGTCGTCACGGTCTACCAGCTGCGCAAGGTGGCGGTCGAGCGCCGCTTCCCGGGCCATCATCTGGTACGCACATTCCTGGTCATCGGCCTGCTCGGGCCGGGCATCTACATGATCTTCCCGGTGGTCGGGCCGATCTTCGCCTACGGCGCCGACGGCGGGCACTGGGCGGTGGCCGACCTGTGGCCGCACACGCCGCCGCCGGTCAGCACCCCGCACCACATGCCGTTCGACGAGATCACCCCGCGAAACTGCATGCCCAGTCTGCACACCGCGTGGGCCACCGCGATCTTCATCCATTCCCGCAAGGGGCCGCGGTTCCTGCAAATCGGCGGCGCGCTCTGGCTGATCGCCACGCTCGGCGCGACACTGGGCTTCGGCTACCACTACGGCGCGGACATCGTCGCCGGCGTGGTGTTCACGCTCACGATCGAGGCGGCGCTGCGCGCGCACGATCGCGGCTGGGAGCGGGCGGGAATCCAGCTGGTCGCCTACGGCACGGTGGTCTTCGCCGCACTTCTGGCGTCCTACCGCTATCTGTCGATGCAGATGGCCGAATATCCGTGGGTGTTCGGACCACTGGTCATTCTGGCGATGATTTCGGTGATCTACGGCTACGTACGGACCACCAGACTGTGGGAGCCGAAGGCCGCACCAGTGCGGAAGCCGGTACCGCAACCCGAAATGGTCTGAGCCGTGTTGCATCAGGAGGCACGCGGGTCACGGGTGCGAATCGTGGGTCACGCACCTTCATCACGTCACCGCCGACCGCCAGGTCCGCGAAGCGTGCCTCCGCCCGTCGTACCGCGATGGCTTGCCCTCCCCGAAGCACCCACGGAGCCCGGGGACCCCGCACTTCGCGCGGGGTCCCTCGGCCCGGGATGAACGCATCCCGTCTCCATTGATCCGGTCTCCGCAGGCCGCAGCCCCGGTCTGCGGAGACCGGATCAATGGAGACGCCGGGATACTCTCGCCCCTGCACGGCGCCGGTCCCGTATTCCCGGCTCGGTCGGGCGGGTCGCCGCTGCCGCCGAGGTCGGCAACCAACCATGCGGCGCAGGGCGCTGATCGTCGTGACGAAGCCGGCTGCGGGGATGCCTGCGTACGTCCGGTGATGCATCCGCAGGTTGCATCACCGGCCCCGGAGGCGGACGGCGCCGTACGTGGAGGGCCGCCTCCAGGCGGGGCGATGTCCGCGGCATCCTTGGTTCGCCGGGTCGGCCACCAGGGCAAGGCGCCCCTCCGCCTGTCTCCGGACGCCGTCCGCAGGTTGCCCCAGTCGTGGAACTCGGCCATGGCAGATGCCGCACAGCGGGCCGCCGCCTCGCCGGACGCCGAGGGCTGGATCCGGGTGGAAATTCCGATCGAGTCCGCTGAACAGGCTCTGCCCGAACTTCTCGGACTCGACGCCGACGCCGAAATTCTCGCCCCGGCCGAGCTTCGCGAACGCATGACCGAACCCTCGATGCCCTGGCCTGCATCTACCGGCGCCCTGCCTGACCCTCACGGACGCCGGCCGATCGGGCGGGACCCGGCTCGACGAGAGGCAAGGCCCGGACGCGGGTCGGATCTTCCAGCCGATCTGCGACACCTGTCGCCGCGGCGCCCTCAACCGGATCTCCGTGGAGTCACTGCTGGGCGCGGCGCTCCAGATGGATGGAGGTGAACACGGCGACTTTGGCCCGCAGGGCCCAGGGGTCGAACGGCTTGCTGATGTAGTCGACGGCACCGGCCGCGTAGCCGCGAGCGGAGTGCTCCGAGTCCACCCCCATCGCCGTGAGGAAAATGATGGGGACATCGCGGGTTCGAGGGCGACGCTTGATGTGCGCGCACGTCTCGTAGCCGTCCATCTCCGGCATCTGGACATCCATGATGATGACCGCGAAGTCGTCGTGATCAAGCAGTGCCTTGAGCGCTTCCCGCCCGGAGGAGACGGTGACGAGCTCCTGATCGAGCGTCGACAGCACCGCAGTCATCGCCAGCAGGTTGCTCGGCTGGTCGTCCACGATGAGGATCTTGGGCATGTCCTGGGGTGGCGGGGCGGCGGGCAGTGCGGCCATGGATTTCTCGACGGCGTCCAGCTGGCGTTCGAGCAGACTGCAACGGTCCTCGGCTGCGGCACGCTGTGCGCGTGCTTCGCGGAGCTCCGCCGCCAGTCGCTCGACATCGAGCTGCAGCGAGTCACGTTCCTGCAGAAGGCCGGAGATGTCGGGATGGGCGGCCGCGAGCTCGTCCGCCCGCTTGCGTTCGGCACTCCGGTCGGCCTCCAGCTGACTGAGGCGCACCTCCAGGTCGGCGATGCGGTGTGTGCGGTCCAACAGGGCGTCACCCAGGACGTCGCCGCGGACGCTCGACCGTCGGGAAACCCGGTCGGCGTCGGCCAGCTGCTGCTCCAGGATCTCCACCGCGTGCTTGGGAGAGGACCCGGCGTCGACGGCCGACCCGTACAGCCCCCGTACGAACTCGATGGCCTCGGTCGTGACCGCGGACCCACGGTGCTGGGCGAGATCCGCGAAGAGGTCGGTGATCACCTGCCACGGGGGCAGGCGGGTGCCGTTCAGGTAGCGGGAGAACGTGCCCGGATCACGCTGGCGCCGGGCCGCGTATCGCCGCACGGACACCTCCAGCCCCTCGAAGAGCTCCCGCAGAGCCTGGGCGAGGGCTCGGGAAGCCTCGGTGAGGTCGTCCCCCAGCGGCCGCAGCTCACCCATTTCTCTGCCCCTCCCGGGCGCCGGCATCCGCGCGCCGGCGACGCTCACCGTCCTCGGTGTCGATGAGGCGGTTGAAGAAGGGAACTGCCAGTCCTGCGGCGGCAAGCCCCGCGAGCAGGCTCCGCGGCGCCCCTTCGCCGGCAAGTGCGGTCAGTCCACCCGCTGCCGCGCCGGCGAGTAAGGCGAGCAGCAACACCAAGGTCGTTCTCAGCGACAGCAGCGGCCGGTCCATCGAGACCTCTATCCATTCAGCCCGCCGCACGGCGACAGGACCATTCACCCATCCGGCGGATTGCAGGACGGGGAGTCACAGGATGGCCGACCGCGGAGCCGTTGCAGCCCGCAGTACGGGAACAGACGCAACGCTGATTCCTGTTGCCACTGCACCAGCTCACCCGGCCATGGGCATTCTGGCTGATCACAGTGAAGGCGGACACGGTTGTTGCCAGGCCGTTGCGCTGCAACGTTGCTGAAGTCCACAAGACCCGTGGGGCGCGGTGTCAGGTCCGTGCCCCACGGGCTGATGGCCATGCGAGTGCCGTCAGATCTCTCGGACGCCGCGGGCCGGACATGGCGCTCAGTGCTCCACGCCCCAGCGTCGCGCGATTGCCTTCAGGCGTTCGAGTTCGCGGCGTGCTGCTGTCAGGTCGGCGAAGTCGAGTGCCATCCCGGCGCGGGCGGTGATGTAGATGATGTCCTGGCGGGTGGCGGCGTCGAGGCTGGGGGCGGCCTTGAGGCGTCGGCCCGTGACTCGCAGGAAGATCGCGACACTGTCCAGATTCTCGCGCAATTCCAGAGGCAGTACCTGCCGCAGTTCGTCCTTGGCGTAATCGCGGGCCTGACTGTCGGCCTCGCAGGGGCGAGCGGGCACGGGGGCCCAATGAAGGCCGGCTTCCCGGGCGTCGTCGTACATGTCCGCCACCAGGACACGAGCGCGCGAGCGGTCCCCCTCCGCGGCGGCCGCGCGGGCCGACTCCAGCGCCGAGCGCAGCCGCGCACGGACTTGTGGGTCCTCACCCGTATCGGCTTCCAAATACCCTGACCACACGTCGAACGCCTTGCTGAGCTCGGCATCCAGCATGATCTCGTACACGTCCGGCAATCCGCGGCCTCTCTCATCGGGCCGTCCCGGCATGGACGGCGGCGGTACACGATAGAACGGCCATTGGGGACACTGCCCATGAATTACCGGGGCGGGCGGCCGATATCAGCGACGCTCAGGCCCGGCCGGAACCGCGACGAGGGGAGCCGTCCCCTCAGCGGCTGTCTGCGAGCGGCTTCGATGCGTGCGGCCCATGACCGGACTCACGGCTCATGCAGAGGCAGGAAGTGGATGACCGCTTCCTCGTACGGATGGGCTTCGCGGACCGCCTCCCGGACAGCTCGGGCCTGCTCCACGTCACAGACCGATTCGATCCTGCACTCCTCGCTGTGCTGGACAACGCCCACCTCGCCATCGAACGGCTGCGAGCCGGGCAGCGCCTGCCAACTTCCGGTCACCCGCCAAACGCTGGAGCATCGCGCATAGTCGCCGACCTGGCCTGCGCCTGCCGCATGAAGAGCCTCGATCACCGCCTCCGCATGGCTCTCGGGAACGGATGTCTCGCTCTTCAACCGTGTCATACCCAAACCCTAGGACGGCCCTTGGGCAATGCCGGGTCCACTGCGGACTTGACCGCTCCTCCCTGCGGGCGGCATCGGCGATCGGGCGGTCCGTCGAATCCCCGGCCGAGCAAACCCGTTAGACGTCGTTCGCATTCGTGGGACCATGTACCGCATGACGACGAACCGAAGGGTCCATGCCGCGTAGACGGCCTGGACGCATCCGCGCCGGCATCTCCCGCCACCGGGCGCCTTCCTTCCTCCGGGGACTGGTTGAGCAGTCGGCGGCCGCCGGACATTCGCCGGACGCGACGTGGATACGGCGGGTCCGGGACGATTCCCCACCCGCCCGGGTTCCGGGCAACAGCCTCCTGTACAACCCTCAACGCCCTTGACAACAAAGGGTGACGGCCCACGCGCCGGACGTACAGGATCAACTGCTGTCGGCCCGGCGCCCGCTCGCCGACACCGATGGGGGATCGGCATCGGCTTGTGCGCTGCTGACGGGTCGTACACACTGCTGGCCACTCGGCCGAGTCCGGGTGACGTTGCAGGGGTATGGAACTCCCATGAACCGGACGTCCCCGCGACCCGTCGCACAATCATGCGGAAGGTGACGAACGGTACGAAGTACAAGGTGTCGGCGGCGGACAGCACGCGGCATGGTCCGGAGTTGTGGGTGGAAGCGGTCGAATCGATCGACGGCAGCACGAACAACGGTTTCACCGGCAAGGGCCGCCGCAACGTCCCGTACACCTCGGGCTGAAAGGGAAGAGAATGGCTACTCCTCTGTCCGCCTCTGCGGTCCTCAAGGCGCTGCGTGCCGAGGGCGTGCGTGTGGTCGAGGTCGGCAACTGGCGTACCCACAACCGCAACTCGAAGGGTCCCTGGGGCCCGGTCAACGGCAGCATGGTGCATCACACCGTGACCAAGGGCACCGCGGCGACGGTCCGGATCGTCCGCGACGGCTACCCCGACCTGCCCGGTCCGCTGTGCCACGGGATGATCGCGAAGAACGGCCAGGTGCACATGGTCGGCTGGGGCCGCGCGAATCACGCCGGAGGCGGTGACCCCAAGGTGCTGGAGCAGGTCATAGCCGAGTCGTACGGCACCCGGCCGACTCCCCCCACCCGCGGCAACAGCAACGGAGTCGACGGCAACGCACGGTTCTACGGGTGGGAGTGCGAGAACCTCGGCGACGGCAAGGATCCCTGGCCTGCCGCCCAGTACGACGCGATCGTCCGCGTGCAGGCCGCGCTGTGCCGGGCGCACAAATGGTCGGCGAAGTCCGTGATCGGCCACCTGGAGTGGTCGAACGACAAGATCGACCCCCGTGGCTTCACCATGGCCAAACTCCGCACCGACGTCTCCGAGCGACTCAAGCACCCCGCGAGCTGGAACCCCGGCTCCGACCACGAGGAGGACCCCATGGCTGGGATCACCAAGCGCGACATCTTCGACGCCGTGTGGAAGACCGACGCGATCGGCGGCCCGACGGACGCGGCGGACCATTCGACGAACCCGACATGGCAGCCGCAGTCCATCCTGAAGGACATGCAGGCCCGCATCCGGTCCATGGACAAGCGGATGGCCGCCCAGACCGCCGCGATCACCGCGCTCGCCGGCCACGTCGGCACAGGCGCCGATTCGGAGACCATCGTCGCCGCGGTCAATGCCGCGATCGAGCGGGCCGTCGTCGATGCCGACGGCAACGCCGAAGGAGCCTGAAGCACACAACGACGCTTCGGCCGGGCCTCAGTTCGACGGACTGCCGTCGAACTGAGGCCCGCGGTGTATCCGTCACACCAGGGCCGGCACCCGCGCCGAAATGGAACTATCCGCCCTGCCGGGCTCGGTGCGAGGCCACCCGGACCCGGGTTGCGCATCGCGAGGTGCAGTAGCGCTGGGGGGTGCGGCGGCCGGTGTCGATGAAGAAGTGGTCGCAGCCGGGCGCGGCGCACTGCCCCCAGGCACACCGGCCACGTTCGCTGAGCCAGAGTCCGAGGGCCAGGGCGGTGGTGGACAGCAGCCAGTGAGCAGGGTCGGCGCCGCGGGGCGCCTTGTTGTGGAGGGACCAGGGACGGCCGGGGAGGCGGACCAGGCAGGGCCGGGCGGGGTGATCGTCGAGGAGGGTGTTGATCGCCTCGGCCGCCCGATCCTCGTCACTCATTGCCAGGATGCCGATCAGGCGGGCGGTGGCTTGACGCAGCCGCCGGGCATCGGGCTCGGTAAGCACGAACGGCGGACCGCCGTGACGCTCCACGAGGGCTTGGAGCGCCGCCGCGCTCACCTCGGCGTCGTCCTGGACGGTGTTGACCAGTTCGGCGATGAAGTGGAGGCCGCGCGGGTTGGCCCCGGTCAGGTCCTCGGTCATGGGCTTCGCCTTCTCCAGATGGGTTCGTCCAGCGGGTGACACTCCCCCATGGTAACGTCAAAATGAAGAAATGAGCGTTACGACTGGGTGGTCGCGGTCCGGTCGCTCTCGATCCGTCTCGTGACAGCCGCTCCGACATCGGCCGTGACCGGCTGTGGACCGCCACCATGGAGAGCACATGCATTTTCCGACGACGACGCCCGTACTCATCGTGGGTGGCGGACCGGTGGGTCTGACCCTGTCGAACCTGCTGTCCCGGTACGGCGTGGGCCACCTGCTGATCGAAGCCCGTCCGGACACCTCCCGTCACCCCAAGGCCCGCGGAGTCTCCGCCCGCTCGATGGAGATCTTCCGACGCTGTGGACTCGAAGGCGAGGTCCGCGCCGCCGGTCTTCCCGCCACCCAGGTCTTCTTCTACCGGGGCAGGGACCTGGTCGACCCGGACTTCGTGCGCAGCGGCGTCGCCCACGACGAGGCGGACGACGACGTGAACACGCCCTCGCCGGGGATGATCTGCTCCCAGGACGCGCTGGAGCCGGTCCTGTTGCGGCGGGCCCGCGAGTCGGCGGGCGACGGGATCCGGTTCGGCGTGCGTCTGCTGTCCTTCACCGAGGGCGAGGAAGGCGTGCGCGCCGTGCTGGAGGACCGCGCCGTCGGCGAGCAGCACACCGTGCGTGCCGAGTGGCTCGTCGGCTGCGACGGTGCTGCCAGTACCGTCCGTGCCGGCGCGGGCATCGGGATGGACGGCCCGACGGGGCTGGGCCACTTTCTCAGCGTCCGCTTCGAGGCGCCGCTCGGCGAAGTGGTGGCCGACCGGGCGAGCGCCTCGTACTTCCTCACCCCACCCGGCCGGGGCGGCTTCATGGCGGTGGACAACGACCGCCACTGGATCTACCAGTACCCCTTCGACCCCGAGCACCGGCTTGAGGACGAGGGCCTCACCGGCCAAAAGCACCTTGAGCACCTCGTACGGGCCGCGGCCGGCATCCCGGACCTGGAGGTGAGCGTTCGCGACACCATGGTCTGGCGCATGGACGCCCAGCTGGCGTCCGCCTACCGCAACGGACGCGTCCTGCTGGCCGGAGACGCGGCCCATGTCATCCCTCCGACCGGCGGGCACGGCATGAACACCGGAATCGGCGACGCGGACAACCTCGCCTGGAAGCTCGCCGCCGTCACGGCCGGCCGCGCCACCCCGGCACTGCTGGACAGCTACCAGGCCGAACGCCGCCCGGTGGCCCGGCAGGTCATCGATGTGTCCACCGACAACGCCCGCGCCCGTGCCGGATACCGCATCGACGACGAACTACTGCTCACCGCCGCCTACCGCTCCACCGCCGTCATCCCCGACCCCGACAGCCCCGACACGCCGGCCCGGCCGCCACTGGATGTCTCCGGCTACCACCCGAGCGGCGCCCCCGGGCGCCGCGCCCCGCACACACGGCTCGACGGACTGCCCGGGATCACCTCCACCCTGGACCTCATCGGCCCCGGCTTCACCCTGATCACCGCAGCGGACACCTCGGCCTGGCCGCAGCAGGCCGACGCCGCCACAGCATCAGCCGGCATCCCCGTCACCGTCCACCAACTCAACGGCTACCCGCTGCGCGAGGAACGCCCCGGGTCCTTCAACCAGTTGTGCGCCCTGCCCGCCGCCGGAGCCGTTCTGGTCCGCCCCGACGGCCACATCGGATGGCGCGCCGCCTCCCCGACCGCCGAACCGCACCTCCTTCACGCCCTTCGGCGCATCCTCACCGGCGGCCGGTAGCCCCGACCACGCAAGGGAGGCCGGGGCGAAGCGGCGCGGACGGGCTGTGGCTGCCATATTGCGTTGACCCTGCGATCCGCCGCTCTGCGGTCCCGAACGACCGCCGCTGCCTTGCACCCGTAGCTGTCGTACCCGGCCACTAGGGTGCGACGGATGCACTCGCTTATCACTGCCGTCGCCGCACACGACGAGGCCGCCCGCTTCCTGGCCTGGCCTGGCGACTTCGACCTCGATCGAGGCGACCATGTCGAGAACGTCCACCTCATGTCGGGCGCGGCGCTGGAGGGCTTCGCGGGTGATGGAGCGGGGGGTACGTATTTCTTCTGCGGCGACGGTGGCGAGGAACGACCAGTTCTGTACGCGGACTCCGAAGGCGGCGCGGCTCTGGTCGCGATCGGCCTGCCGGAGCTGCTGCGGCTCCTCCTGGCCGCGCCCTGGTGGCGCGACTGCCGCGCGTTCACCGAGGAGGAGAGCCGCGAGCTGGCTGCCGAGTATCTGGAGGACATGCCCGACCTGACGGTTCGGCGGGACCGAGCGGCCGAGGTTCTCGGCCTCGGCCTTCCCACCGAGGCCGAGGCCCTGTCCCGCCTGCACCGGGTCGCCACCGAGACGGGCAAGGAATACATCCTGGTCTTCACGGACGAGGACGAGCCCTACGACCCGCTCATCAAGGGCTGAATCCGGCTCATCTCCCCGGCAGTTCCCGCCACGGGCCGGTTCCGCTCCGTGTCAGCGCGGCTCCGTCGCCGGCCAGCCGCGCGGATAGGGGACGCGCAGTGTTCCGGCCGTGACCGCGGTGTGTTGTGCGGCGGCGTGCAGGCGGCCGTCGCGCAGGACGATCGCACCGCTGCCGAGCATGGTCGTGACCAGCTCGGCGGCGAGGATCTCGGGGGGCGCCTCCAGGAGCCGTGCGGCGTCGGTCAGCCAGGCCCGTGCGTGGAGATACGGCTCGACCTCGCCGGCCGGGATGCCGCCCCGGATCATCAGGGCGAACGCGAAGATTCGCCGGGCGCCGTACCAGACCGCGCCGTCCGGATCGTCCACGAGACGCTGGGCGCGGCGCAGTGCGGCCGTGAGCGCCGCGCCGGGCTCGGCGGGGATCGGCCCGTGGGACGGAAGAATCACGCGCGGGGCGAGGGCGGCCGTCCGTTCGAGGGAAGCGAGCGCGGTGGCAGCCGCGTCACGCCCGTCGAGAGCGAGGTTCACCCAGCCGACGTCGTAGTCCGACAGCGCGTCCCCGACCACGAGCAGCCGCTCCTCCGGCTGCCACAGCGCCAGATGGCCCCGGGTGTGACCGGGGGTGGCGATCACCTCCCAGTCGGTGTCGCCGAGGCGGAGCGCCTGCCCGTCGTCGAGCGGCATGTCGACCGTGTACGGTGCGACGGGCTGGTCCAGGTACTCGGCCGCGCAGCAGCCCGGGTCCCGGCGGGAGATCGCCTTCGCTTCGCAGGCCCCGGCCGCGATGGCCGCGCCTTGCGCCTGGAGGAGTGCGTTGCCGCCGACGTGGTCGGAGTGCCAGTGGGTGTTCACGACCAGGCCCACGGTCCCCGCGTGCGCGCGGGCCCAGTCGGCGGTCTCCGTGGCGTGGGCGACGAACCCGCTGTCGACCAGGGCGGCCTGCTGCCCGTGCAGCAGGAGGGTGTTGGCGTCGGGGAAAGGCCGCTGCCACCATGTCACCCAGGCCGGCAGGGACTGCTGCGGGGTCACTGCGCGCGCCTGTTCACGCGGATCAGAGTCTGCTGCCCGTTGGCGACGAGCTTCCGCTCGCCGTCGGCCCGGACTCCGTACACCTCCAACTGGCTCACGGTCAGGGTGCGTCCGGACTTCAGGACGGTCCCGATCGCTTCGATGTGGTCGCCGGCGGCGGGTGCGAGAAGATTCACTTTGTACTCGACGGTGAGGACATCGGACTCCTCGGGGAACAGAGTGAGCGCCGCGTAGCCGCCCGCGGTGTCCGCGACGGCGCTGGTGGCACCCGCGTGGACGTACCCGTGCTGCTGGGTCACCTCGGGGCGGGCCGGGAGCTCGATGTGCACCCGGCCGGGGCCGATGTGGATCAGGCGTGCGCCGAGATGGGTCATGAGGCCCTGGCGGTCGAAGCTCTCCCGGATGCGCTTTTGGACCTCGGGGCTCGCCTGTTCCCGCTGTGTCCGGTCTCCCATGTGCTCTCCTTCGTCTGCATACGGGGTGAAACGGGTTCGTCAGTCGGCCAGGCGTTCCACCAGCAGGATCCCGTCGATGGCGATCATCATGGCACCGGAGCCTCGGGGGCGGCCGGGCAGCCGAGGGCCTGGCCCTCGCGGCCGTGCGGGCAGGACGTCGACGGCCAGGTGTACCGCTCTGCGCAGTCGGTCGGCAGCGGGCACGGCGACTGCCTGTGTGTACGCGCGTCCGGCCTCGCGCTGCTCCGCAGGCGCGGCCGCAGGACGATGAGTCCGCCGGATGCAAGGCGACGCAGATGATAGCTGGCAGCGCCGGGGTTGATGCCCAGTTCCTCGGCAACGCGGGTGGCGGTCGAGGGGCCGCGCTCACGCAGCAGAGTGAGCACGTTCAAGCGCAATGGGTGGCAAGTACGCGTAGGCGGCAGTGTCGAGTTCGATGTCCCGTTCCGAGGACCGTCAGCTGAAGGAGCGGCCATGCGCCGAAGGTAAACCCACAACAGTTGTTTCGAGAGAGCTGTTGTGAAGAATGGCGTGGACCCGCTCTCCCTCGCCACGAGGGTCTCTCGGGGCGGGGGCGTGGTGCGTCGGCCGGGCTGCCGGGGGCTGTCAGGCTCGCGCAGCGGCCATGGAGATCACGCGGCGCATGACCGCCGCCGGAATCGACGGGTTCCGGGCGGCTTCCTCCGCGCTGGCGGCGGGCGGCCGTTCCGCTGGTGAACAGCAGGTGGGGGAAGGACGGCATGGGGGGGCCAACTCATCGAAGATGTCCGGTGTTTAGGGTCGAGTCCATGACGAGGACCACACCGCCGCGGCCCCTGGACGTGGAAGCGCTCTTCCGGAGCTCGCCGCGTACCGGGGCACCACCACCCGGCTGCACCCGAGGCCGGGGAATCCGGATGTGTCGGACAGTTCCGTGGGCGGGCCGATGCTGTGGCCTGCGGACGAGCCGTGGCCGGTGTGCACCGATTGCCGCCCCCTGTCGCTCGATCAACGAAAGGTCGTCCATGCGCAAGCTCGTTTACTACATCGCGTCCACCCTCGACGGTTTCATCGCCGGCCCGGACGGTTCCGACCCCACCGGCCCGGACGGCTTCTGGCCGGTCCCCGAGGAATATGTTCAGCACCTCATCTCCGAGTACCCGGAGACTCTGCCGGGCCCGGCCCGCGCCGCACTGTCCGTCACCGCCGACGGCACGCATTTCGACACCGTCCTCGAAGGACGGCGCTCCTACGAGATCGGTCTCCGGGCAGGAGTGACCGACGCCTACCCGCACCTGCGGCACCTGGTGTTCTCCCGGACACTGGGCGAGAGCCCGGACGCGGCCGTGGAACTGGTTGCCGATGATCCGGTGGCAACCGTAAGGAAGTTGAAGCAGCAGGACGGCAAGGACATCTGGCTGATCGGCGGTGCCGAGCTCGCCGGTGCACTGTACTCCGAGATCGACGGCCTGATCATCAAGCTGAGCCCGATGACCATCGGCACCGGGATACCGCTCTTCTCCGACAAGGCGGCGTTCGATCCGCGCGGCTGGGACCTCACCGAACACACCGTCCTGAAGTGCGGGGCCGCCTTCCTCACGTACGCCCGCAAGACCCCGGACGTGTCCCGGCCCAGAGCGTAGTGACTCGGTCGGCGCGGGCTCGCGCCGACCGAGTCACTACGCCGCTGTCCGCCCCGCCGCCCCTCTCCGGGGAACAGCGCCGTGTGCGGCCCGGGACGCACACCGGTGAACAGGTCGCCCTCGGGGGCGAGACTTCCATCTGGGAGCGTGCCAGGTGGAAGTCCTCGGTGGGCCACACCTCGCGTTCGTTGTCGCGGTCGTGAAGCATGAATCCGGCGTTCGGGTCGACCTGCCTGGCATGCGCCGGCAGAGCCCGGTGCCGCACCGGGAAGTACTCGGAGCAGGGCACCCGGTTGGTGAGGGCCGGTGTCGCGGCGCCGTCGTCGAACTCGGCGAGCACCGCTTCCCTACCGGAGGCGGTGCCACCTGCCGTCATGCCGACGTGCAGCGCCCGGAACCATGCCTGCGACAGGGTGCCGTGAGCGTAGAGCTTGAGCGGCTGCCACGCCGGCCGGTTCCGGGAACCGGCCGACGTGGCCCGCTGCCTCGAACGCACATCATGCGAAGGGCGGCGGTCCGCCGTCCGGGCCCTGCAGCACCTGGCGGCGGTGTCAGGCCCGGCAGAACGGCACGGTCCGTACGTAACCGCCGAGGTTCTCGTCGTAGGTGCCCAGGAGGGCATCGGCCGAGCCGGGCAGGCACTCCACGGCCTCGATCTTGTACTGCGGGAACGTACCGAGCACGGTCGGGTGCGCCGCGAGCGTGACCCGTACCCGGCCACCGGCCGACACCGTCACTCGGCCCACGTAGCTGACCGCGGAGTCGAACGGGCCGTCGTCACCGGCGTCCGCGGCCGAACTCACAAGGATCCGGCCGGAGTCGGTCACCGAGATGTCGGAGATGTGCCGCGTGCCCTCACCGGTCGGGTAAGGCGCCAAGTAGGCCCGGCGCGTCACGGCACCGAACTGCGGCTGCCCCCACGGAGCGAACGACAACTGCGCCGCGTACAGCGTGGCGGGACGGTCGGCGCCGGCGCCCCGGTCCGCCCACAGGGCGGCGAGCTTCCCGTCCCGGGCGACGAGCGCGAAGCTCTCGAAGTCGTCGCCCTCCCCGATGCCCGGCAGCGGCGAGTCGTCGAGGACCGTCGCCGTGGCGCCGCTGACTTTCAGCCGGTAGACAATGCCGCGGCTGCTGAGTGCCAGATACTCCTCCGGCATCCCGGGAACAGCCCCCGGTTCTCAACGAGGACTACGCGATCAGGATCGCGAGGGACTGGAACGTGAAGCACGACGGAGCCGGGTTCGTCACGCGTTTCGAGGTCGAGTCGGAGTTCCTGCACCGCTGTCCCGTCCAGCAGGCCGGCGGGCGGACCATTCTCGAACTATGGGTTCCGGCCGAGGAGCTCGACGATTTCAACGCCCATGTCGTCGGCCGGATCCAGGTGGTCCACGAATTGCACCTCTGCTGAGCAGCACCGGCCCAAGTGCGGAAGTCCCGCACAGTTTCGGCAAATCCGCCACAGAGCGTGGGCGATGCAAGGATTGCGGTGTGAACGACGTGAACGATCTGCGCTTCCGCCTCGCCGACGAGACCGACCTCCCGGCTCTCGTTCACCTGCGCGACGACGCCGCCCGCTGGATGCTCGCCCGGGGCGTCACCGGCCAGTGGCAGCCCGGTGAGCTGGGCGAGGACCATTTCCGCCGGGTCATGGCGAGTGGCGAGGTCTGGATCGCCGAGGCCGATGGCCGCGTGGCCGGGGCCTGGGAGCTGTGGTGGGCGGACGAGGACGCCTGGGGTCCGCAGCCTCCGGTGGCCGGATATGTGCACCGGTTGATGGTGGACCGCGGCACCGCCAGGCCTGGGACGGGCCGGCTGCTGCTCCGGGCTGCCGAGCGCCGTGTGGCCGCGGCGGGCCGGGCGTTTGTGCGGCTGGACTGCCTGGCCGGGAACGCGCGGCTGAACTCCTACTACGTGAACGACGGCTACCGGCCCGTCGGCCACAAGGCGGGCAAGCCACAACCCGGCGGCGTACCCAAGTCGTTCACGCTCCTCGAAAAGGCCCTGCCGAGTTCCCGCGAGGGCTGAGCAACCGCGCTTTCGCGCGCCGGTCAGCGGCGGAGTGTGTAACGGGTCAGGCGGGAACGGGCGGTCTGCCTGCTGACGCCGAGCACCTGGGCAACGGTGTCCCACTGCGGCCTGCTCGGTTCGCTGGTCCGTCCATCCCGACGCCTTGATGAGCCGTGTGGTACCCGCGCGGCTGATGGCGCGATCGACCTCCAGGCATTCCAGGCCGAGCGCGGTGGGGCGGAACTTGCGGGCCATCCCGCCATCCGGATCGGGGATGCGTTCCACCAGGCCGTTGCGGAGCATGGCGCCGATTTGGCGGTTGATGGTGGAGACATCGACCTGGAAGGTGTGCGCGAGCTCCTTGAGCGTGAGCGGCTCACCGACCTCCAGCCGGATGAGCAGGACGTAGGCCGAGCGTTCCAGGCTCTGGCCTACGCGGGGCCCCGCGCGGCGATGAAATGCCGCGACAACAAGGTCAGCTCCCGCTCCAGATCGCTCAGCCGATCCTCTTGCTCACCCATGTGCCTGGCCCTCTTCCACCGTCGCTTCCCCGCCATCATCGCGCATTCCCGCCCCGCGGCGGAGGCCACCACCAGCGAGTTTTGTGCATAGCGAACATCATATGTATCGTACATATCGCATGCATGGTCCACATCGCCAGCCGTGCGCAGTCACCTCTCACGACGCACCCGAGGCATGGAGTCCCGCATGAGTGCAGATCAGCCCGAGGACGAAACGGCCGTTACGTATCCGACCGCACGAACCTGTCGGTGCACCGCGGCCGCCGGGCGGTCGCCTCCTACCTCGTCTCGCGCACCGTCACCCTGGACGACGGAGCCGTCCTCGCGTACACCGCCACGGGCCTCGCTCCGAGGTCCCGCCCAGCACCGGGCAGCACCTGGCCGGCGTCGGCTCACCCGCGCCATCCCGCGCGGCCGGCGCTCCACCGCGGAGCAGGACACCGGCACGGATCGGGCACGCCCCCGGGCCGCCACCGGAACACGCTGAACCAAACAGGAACGACGAAGGAACATGATCATGGAACGCCTCAAGGACAAGGTCGCGGTCATCACCGGCGCAGGCAGCGGGATCGGAAGGTCCGCCGCCGAACTGATGAGCCGGGAAGGCGCCCGCGTCGTTGTCGCCGATCACAACACCCAAGGCGCCGAGGAGACCGCCGGGCTCATCGAGGCCGCGGGCGGCCGGGCACTGCCGGTCACCGTGGACGTCACCGACGAGGGCTCGGTCGCCGACATGGTCGCCGCGGCCGTCGGCGAGTTCGGTGGTCTGCACGTCCTGTGCAACCACGTCGGCGGCACGAACCCGCGCAAGGACCTGGATCTGCTGCGCATGGACATGGACGAATTCGACCGGGCCGTCGCCCTCAACATGCGCAGCACCCTCCTTGGCGCCCGGCACGCGGTGCCCCACATGATCCGCGCCGGCGGCGGCTCCATCATCAACACGGCTTCCGTGGCCGCGCTCGTCGGCGACGTCCTGCAGACCTCCTACGGTGCCGTCAAGGCGGCGGTGGTCAGCATCACGAAGTCGATCGCCGTCCAGTACGGGCCGCAGAACGTGCGCTGCAACGCCGTCGCGCCCGGTGCGGTGATGACGCCTGCTCTGGAGAACAACCTGCCCGAAGACGTCATCGCAGCACTGAAGCAGGGCAACGCCCTCCCGTACCTGGGCTCTCCCGAGAACATCGGCCACACCATGGTGTTCCTCGCCTCCGACGAGTCCCGCTACCTCACCGGCCAACTCCTGGTCGTCGACGGCAGCATGAGCATGCAGTCCTCCGCGGCTCCCGGGCGACGCGCCATGCTCCCCGGAGCGGCTCGATAGAATCGCAGCCGGTCGTTGCTGTTGTGGCCGGTCGTTGCTGTTGAGGGATGCTGCCGGGGATTGGGATGGCTGTCGAGATGGACCTGCCGCTCGGCGGGAACGCCGGTTCCGGCGCCGGTTCCCATGCCCATACCGACCGGCTCGCTGCCGAACTCACCGAGCTGGGAAGTCTCTCGTCCATTCCGTTCCGTTCCGCTGGGAGACGCCTGCCGGGGTTTTCCCCATGGCCTTTGTAGGGGGCGTGCTCAGCATCACCCGCGACGGTGAGTGGATCCGTCCCCGCCTCGGTCATGCTGTGGTGGAACCGGCCTCGGATCACGCGGTGTGATCCGGTGTGCGGTGCGGGCCGGTCAGCGGTCCTGCGAAAGCTCCAGAAGTTCGGCGAAGGCGCCTTGGGCGTGGACCAGGTCCTCGTACCGGCCCTGTTCGGTGATGCGGCCGTGCTCCATCACCACGATGTGATCGGCGATCCTGGTGTTCTCCAGACGGTGGGTGACCACGACCGTGATGCGGTCTCCGGCGATGGCCTTGATCTGCTCGAAGATGCCGTGCTCGCCGCGCGGGTCCATCTGCGAAGTGGGCTCGTCCAGGATCAGCAGCGACGGCCGGCGGTACAGCGCGCGGGAACAGGCCAGCCTCTGCCACTGTCCGCCGGACAGCTCCGCCCCGCCGAAGAGTTCGCGGGCGAGGAGAGTGTCCAGGCGGTCCGGCAGCTCCTCGACAGCCTCGCGCATCCCGACCGCGTCGACGGCCTCCCACACGGGTCCGTCGTCGGCGGTGCGGGGCTGGCCGAGGGTGACGTTCTCCCGGACACGCAGCGGCCACTGGGCAAAAATCTGCGGGACCAGTCCCGTGTGTCGCCAGACGGTGGCCGGGTCGACCTCGGCGAGATCCGCTCCGTTCCAGGTCACCTTGCCCTTGTCGGGGAGGTTGATGCCGGTGAGCAGCCGGGTCAGGGTCGATTTCCCGGAGCCGTTCGTTCCGACGATCGCGAGGATCTGACCGCGCCGCAGTGTCAGGGAGACGCCCGCGACGGCCGGTGCGGCCTTTCCCGGGTACTGATAGACGACTTCGTCGAGCCGGATCTCGTCGACCGGACCGGTGACAGCGCCTTTCCCGCGCTTGGGCGCCCGTTCGGCCGCGGCGTCGAGGAAGGCCTGCATGTCGCCGAGGTAGAGGCTGGTGTGGAAAACCGCGGCTCCGTTGATGACGACCTGCGACAGGGCGGCCAGCATGGTCTGCACGGCAAGAACCGCGGTCGCGGCGATCGCGAGCCCGATCCGGCCGGTAACGGCGAGCCAGGCAAGGACCGCCCAGGTGAGGACGAGGAATGCGCCACCGGCCAGTGAGGAGAGCAGGGCGATGCGCAGGGTGCGCGGGGCGGCGGCCAGGGTCCGCCGGTCGCACCGTTCGGACAGGGACCGGTACCAGAACAGCAGGTAGTCGGTCATTCCGTTGGCGCGGACCTCGTCACCGTACTTGGGTGTGGTGGACCACCAGCGCATCATGCCCCGTACGTTGCGGTCGGAGACGTTGGCGTAGTGGATCTCGTAGTCCACGCGCGCGGTCAGGACGGCTCCGACTCCGGCGGGCAGGACAGCGAGCAACAGCAGCGGCAGCATCGCCGGGTTCAGTACCGACAGAACGCCACCGGCGGTGATCATGCGGATCAGCGCGGACATGAGCCTCTGGGCATCGGTGACCATCACCTGAGTGCGCAGCACGCCCATCTCCGCGGCCTCCTGCCGGTCCGCGAAGCCGTGTTCCGAGTAGGCCGCGGCCTCTACCCTGCAGACCGCCTCGACCAGGGCGGTATCCGTCTCGGTGGTCAGCCTCGGGGTGATCCGCCGCTCGGCGTACGTGGCTGTCGCGGCCGCCGCTCGCGCCGGAAGTACGCGATCCGACCGGAGCCGTTGGTAATGATCCGAACCTGGTGCCCG